>NZ_JAAOHT010000024.1:0-46565 GCF_011440255.1 Haloarcula sp. JP-Z28
ACTTGAGCAATCGGCACAATCTCACCAGTGAAGCGGGAGATTTGTGTCATAGGCAACCGAATCATCCCGCTTCAACTCCTTTGATTTAGCGACCTATCCCGACGCCGTCTAGTGATTCAACAGAGCCCCAACATCCATGCTTGGATCCGTTCCGTACGTGAGGGTGGGGCCGCCATTCCTGATTGTCGCGGTACGGCTGTTGGATCGCTGGAGGGGTCGGAGGGCATATTCGGCGTCAACATCCCAACGCAAAAAATTCTTATCAAGTAGCCTGCAATAACTCCGTCCACAGCATAATGGTTCTATCACTCGATCAACTTTGCAGCGCCGTTTCTATCCTTTGATTGTCAGTTATTGCCGGAGGGCGGCCTATTGGTTTCCCCTAGGTTCTTTAGCGTACCTGCTACCGTCTAGAGTATTCACCTATGAGTCAGGCCACACTCGGGTCCCCCTACCGGAATTCTGACCTTTTTGCGGGCTACTATCTCGACGAACGGGTCGCCGACCCGGACGACTGGGAGTGTGACGACGACGCGGCGCAAGCCTTCGAGGACCTCCAAGCGCTCTGGGAAGGCGAAGGCGACCTGCTGCCGTCGTACAACGAAGACGAACTGCTGGGTGCATGGATCGACGAAGTACTCGATATCCTCGGCTTCGACACGCTGCAGGAGACGACACTCCCGGACAGCGGCGGGTACAACGACCGCTTGCTCTTCGAGTCTGCTGACGCCCGGCGAGATGCGGCGCGACAGAAACGTGACGGCAACACCGAGGGCATGTACGGGCTGTCGGCGGCCGTGCTTGAGGCCAAGCAGTGGGACGCCGATTTCACCGAGCGGTTTAGCGAACAGCGCTTCTATCGCGATGCCTCATACGGAGTTGTGTAGCAATTTACCGGTGTCCACCCACCTCGGAGCCGGTGTAATCCGAAAATAATCTACACTAATCCGTATCACACCAGATCAAATACTAAGCCGTTTGTGCCGGTCGCCGTAGACGAGGTCGGTGGTAACGATAACCTTCGATAACTGTGATGCGGGCGAATTGCTTCAACCGCCCATGGGTCCGTCTGTAACCCGGACGTAACAGTCACCGGCGACGGGTGGGACCTGCTTCAACCCCACGAGGGTCCGTCTGTAACAGAGTTTTCTTTCAGCGTTTTGTGCTGGTCCCGCCAGCTTCAACCCCACGAGGGTCCGTCTGTAACGGTCGGCGAAGGGTACGCTCCTAGCAGCCGCAGCGAGCTTCAACCCCACGAGGGTCCGTCTGTAACTATCCTCCTCGTCGTTGCGGCTCTTGGGCCCGGTCGGCTTCAACCCCACGAGGGTCCGTCTGTAACTCCTGAATCACGTCGTGGCGGTCGGACCACGAGACCGCTTCAACCCCACGAGGGTCCGTCTGTAACATGACAAACCAGACGAACAGGCCCATGATGCCACTGCTTCAACCCCACGAGGGTCCGTCTGTAACGGGGGACCTTCAGGACCGCGCCGATTCCGAGCCCGAAGCTTCAACCCCACGAGGGTCCGTCTGTAACGACGAGGTAAACCAATGGGAACGCTAATCACTGGAGGCTTCAACCCCACGAGGGTCCGTCTGTAACGCGTCGGGGTTTCATCGCCGCAGCCGTCGCACTCGCTTCAACCCCACGAGGGTCCGTCTGTAACCTGCGATGCAACTACTCCATAAGTGTGGGGCGGTTGCTTCAACCCCACGAGGGTCCGTCTGTAACTCACATCTAACCGTGGTTTGTCGTTGTATGCTCCTTGCTTCAACCCCACGAGGGTCCGTCTGTAACCACACTTGGCGCGCTGCTCGTCGTGCTGACGAGTCTGCTTCAACCCCACGAGGGTCCGTCTGTAACCCGTGAGGTCCGTGTTATTGTGTAGGAACGTGACGGTGCTTCAACCCCACGAGGGTCCGTCTGTAACCCTCGCGCTAGCTATCCCGGAGACATGGACATGGCTGCTTCAACCCCACGAGGGTCCGTCTGTAACCCGAGGACCTCTGGGGGCAGTACTGGCATCGGCCCGCTTCAACCCCACGAGGGTCCGTCTGTAACCGTGCGTGACTTCCTCCAGAGTCTTGACCTCGCGGTGCTTCAACCCCACGAGGGTCCGTCTGTAACCTACCCGCTGTCCCGGCTGTGGAGACCGAACGGATGCTTCAACCCCACGAGGGTCCGTCTGTAACCGGTTGATCGCAGTCGACGACCATTCCCAGCCGCCGCTTCAACCCCACGAGGGTCCGTCTGTAACCTATAAGTCCGGGCCACCATGATGGTACTATGGTGCTTCAACCCCACGAGGGTCCGTCTGTAACCGTGACGCAGTCAGAGATTTCACCTCAGAAGGCGTGCTTCAACCCCACGAGGGTCCGTCTGTAACTACGCGCCGGCGGTCAGCGACTCGACCGGCGACTCGCTTCAACCCCACGAGGGTCCGTCTGTAACCAGCAAGACTCGGGGGCTGGCGGCAGAGCGGACCGAGCTTCAACCCCACGAGGGTCCGTCTGTAACTGACGGCTCACCCACTTGCGACACGCCTGGATGTGGGCTTCAACCCCACGAGGGTCCGTCTGTAACGGCCGCCGACCCGAACACCCCCGCCGTCACAATCGCTTCAACCCCACGAGGGTCCGTCTGTAACTCCATCGATTATTTTCTGTTTGATCTCCTTGGCCGAGCTTCAACCCCACGAGGGTCCGTCTGTAACTCGGCCACACAACCACGGACGACGAAGCCGGCGCGCTTCAACCCCACGAGGGTCCGTCTGTAACTCCATCGGTGCCTGCCTGAGCACGGATGTCTCCGCGCTTCAACCCCACGAGGGTCCGTCTGTAACTTGCCCCTTCCTCATACTAACCTGCCTATCTTGGGCTTCAACCCCACGAGGGTCCGTCTGTAACCACTGGACAACATTACTCATCTTTCACACCCCAACTGCTTCAACCCCACGAGGGTCCGTCTGTAACAAGCGGTCGCGCCGTACCTGGTCGAGGCAATCGAGGCTTCAACCCCACGAGGGTCCGTCTGTAACTAGATGATAACTTCCTTGGCGTTGTCGGCCCGGACAGCTTCAACCCCACGAGGGTCCGTCTGTAACGTGGTATCGCTTGCATGGGCCGCAAATGCACCCCGCTTCAACCCCACGAGGGTCCGTCTGTAACCAGCGTTCCGCCACGCGCTTAGGTCGTTAGACTCGCTTCAACCCCACGAGGGTCCGTCTGTAACGCGGCAACTGCGGTGAGCGTGTGATGGCGACGCGGGCTTCAACCCCACGAGGGTCCGTCTGTAACCCGGCGGCACCTCCAACCCGATATCCTCGGGTTCGGGCTTCAACCCCACGAGGGTCCGTCTGTAACACGGTTCTGTGGCGTGTTCTCTCAGTCATATGGCTCGCTTCAACCCCACGAGGGTCCGTCTGTAACCCAGTGTTTGCGTTGCTGGCAGTTTTCCGAATCTCGCTTCAACCCCACGAGGGTCCGTCTGTAACAGGGGCCGAGATTCATTGGTCCACCTCGACGGGCCGCTTCAACCCCACGAGGGTCCGTCTGTAACACGGCGAGACCAATGACGTAGCGACGGTCCATGCCGAGCTTCAACCCCACGAGGGTCCGTCTGTAACTGTCCTTCGCGAGCGCGGCGATGACGAGGTCGCGTGGCTTCAACCCCACGAGGGTCCGTCTGTAACACGCCGTCGAGCGGTACATTCGACTCTCCCGCTCGATGCTTCAACCCCACGAGGGTCCGTCTGTAACACGTCCCAAAGTCGAAACTAATCTCGTGGATAACAGCTTCAACCCCACGAGGGTCCGTCTGTAACAGTTTTATTGTTTAACCAACGCAACGGTTTTGTATGGCTTCAACCCCACGAGGGTCCGTCTGTAACGAGATGAGCTGATTGGGCGCGCCGGTTCCGAGCCCGCTTCAACCCCACGAGGGTCCGTCTGTAACTCGCTGGTGAAGTCCCGGACGGCGTCACGCGACGGGCTTCAACCCCACGAGGGTCCGTCTGTAACCCGCTGAAACAACCGCAGAGTAACACCTATGTCAGACGCTTCAACCCCACGAGGGTCCGTCTGTAACCATGCCCGATTTCCGGGACACAGCCTATTTCTAGCCTGGTTTCACTTCACTATTTTCGTCGACCGCCAATACCCCCGCAACCCCCCGGGGGTCGACGAAAATACCTAGAGGAATTGTTGGTCGTCCATTGGATCGTCACCGTACACGGATCGCTCGACATAACTCTCCGAGTCCATCCGATAAACCATCACGGATTCCCCTTCCTCAAGCATTGATTGGAGGGTCTCTTTGACTTCAACGAGTGTCCCCTCTGTGAGCTCGCCCTCGAATACAGAGTTCTGTACGTGCGTGAGATACCGCCGGAGATATTTGAGAAATTTCGGTGTCCGATCGGCCTGTACGTCGTAGACGATTATCGCGTACACCATGGTTACCACCACCGCTTGAACGGGACATACTCCTCACCAGTGAGCAGGTGCTTTTTTAGTTTGTACACCTCGACTCGGAGCAAGTACTGGTAGCTCACCTTCCTGTTCAATCTCGGATGATCAACGGTCTGCTCTAGGCTTTCTTCGAACGCTTTTGAGAAGGTTTTCCGTCCGTTTTCGTTGAGTAGACAGCCGTTGAGATCCGACTCGAAATCGTCGAGTTGTAGCTGATTGCGGTTGACGACGCGAAAGATGATTCGGTCGGCCAAGAGCGGCTTGAACAGATCTGCGATGTCGAGAGCGAGCGAGTACCGCCGCTCGCCGGGTTCGTGAAGAAAGCTCACAGCGGGGTCAAGCGCGGTCGCTCGGATTGCCGAAACGACGTTGGCGTAGACTAATGAGTTACCGAACGAGATTAGACTGTTTACTTCATTGTCTGGCGGGTTGTATTGCCGACCGCCGAAATTGAACCCATCTGGGAGTACATCGTCGAAGATTGAGTAGTACGCCTTTCTAGCAGTTGCCTCAACCCCCATCAACTCGTTTGTATCCATCTCGTCGGAGAGCGATTCAGCTTGGGCTTCTAAACGGTCGATGATGGCATCGAAATCGTAACCACGGTCGTCGTAGTACTTGACGTTCGCTCGCATGTTGTGGATGCTTCCCTCGATGAACTGACGGGCGATGGCACGTCGCCGGGTCGAATCGTCATAAGCTCTGACTTGTTCGACCAGCGTCTGTCCAGATGTCTGCCCCCGCTCAGGCATGATCGAACCTGCGTAGTAGTCATTCCAGCCAAAGACGTGTATCGCAACGCCGACGTCGTTGAGAAACGAGACGAGCCGAGTATTATAGTCAATCTGCCCATGTAAGAACAGCGCTTCGGCGTTCTCGATTGGCAGGTACTTTTTTTCGCCGTCCTCAGTGACGAGGCGGATCGTGTCGTTGTGTCGTTCAAGACGGCCGTCGGTGAATATGTGATAGTTATCGTTCATGACTAACAGCTCCAACAAAAGTCGTGGTATGCACAGGATTCACAGAACGGCTTTTCTTCCGCAGGCGGTGGCGAGTCACTGGTGGTGACGTCGTAGATGCCGCGGATTGCCTCTTCGACCCACCTGGTGTTCTCATCGGTGAGTGTCACAGTCTCGCGTTTGCGCTCCGTCGGATGGGCAAGTACGCCCTCCCGTTCAACGCCGACGACCTGATCAAGATACCAAAGATAATAGAGTAACTGGAGTTTTGCTGGTTTGATGAGTGATGAGGTGGGCTTCACCTCCATCACTCGACCGTCGTCCAAGACATCGATAGCGATGGTTCCGTCGATGGATACGTTACGACGCTTGTCGTCGTATGCACTCTCGTCGACCTGTGTACCGCGGACGACTGCGGTGTTGTCTCGGTCGATTTCGAGATGCCGCGAGGCGAACCAGAGCTCCCGTTCACAGACCTCATAGTACTGCATCATCACGCCGGTAACGTGAAATGGGTCGTTGACGGCCTCATCACGAGCTGAACGGAGCAGTTTCTCAACTGGATCCTCACTATTGTCTGTCCTCGATTCAGTCATATGAACTGATGTGCTACGGTGCTATCGGGAACGATGAACCCCGTTCGTTGATCGAAATGGTTCTCGAATCGGCGGACGTCGAGCACGCGGACGCCAGTTGCCCGATTGAATCGCTCGTTCTTGACCAGCGGGACGAGGCTGTTGAGTGCTTCTTTCGTCTCGTCATCGCCGGGATACACCGGCACAGAGATACGGAGCGGCTTCGTCTCGTCGATCGCATCACTGAACGCATCGAAATCGTATGCATTGGCGGCGTTTCGTACTGATTCAACGATTTCGTGGTCTGCATCTGTCCGGCAAATCACTACATCGACAGATGGCCGTTGGTCGATGAGCGATAGGTCTGAAAGTTTGTCGGCCCGTGCGTTATCGACGTAGTCGGCGTAGGCCTGTTTCCCGACGCACTTGTCGTCGTGGAGCCGGTCGTAATACCGTTCGACGGCGTCCCTAGCAACCGCTCGTTCCGTCAGTTCGCCGTCGTCGGAGCGAACCGACGCCAAGGTGTCGGCAGCAACAGGGAGTAACGACGTGCCACGATTGTAGACGGCTTCTGCAGGCGTCTTTTCGACGTCGGGCGGTGCTGCTAGCCACCAGACGGTGACGTGGCCACGGTCACGCTCGAACGAGCGGTTGCAACGTCCGGCAGCCTGCACGACGCTGTCGATGGGTGCCAGGTCCCGGTACACACGATCAAAGCTGATGTCGACGCCTGCTTCGATGAGCTGTGTCGAGACGACGGCGACCGGGTGTCCAGCCTCTGTAAGTTCTTTTGCGGCGTCAACGAGCGTCAACCGATCAGCCGGCCGCAGCCGCGTGGAAAGATGAAGGATGGCGCGGTCGCCGACAGATTGTACTCTTTTCGCGACATCCTCACCGGTGGTAAGTTCCTTCTTGTGGAGTACATCGTCGTACTGCTCGGCGACATCGACTGCGTTTGGGGCGTTCTCGACAAGCCTCTCGGTGAGATGCCGAGCGCTGTCGATGGTGTTACAGACTGCTAGTGCTGAGGTACCCGCTATCAGTTGCTCGGACAGGTTCGTAGCGGCGTCTTCGTAAGATTTCGGGTCTCCCTCATTCCGTGCCTCAATGTAGCGGTCGGTTGACGCGTCGAGGTGGTACGATACCCGTGAGACTTCCTCGAAGTACTGTTCCGGGTCCTCGACAAGTTCCGGTGATTCGGGGAACAGTTTCGGTTGAGTCGCTGTCATGGCAATGACGGTCGCCCCGAACTGCTCGGTCAACATCTTGACGAGGCGCGGGACGATCTTCCACCAGTCAAGCGGGAGACTCTGTGGCTCGTCCAGCACGACAACACTGTTCCGTAGCGCTGGCAGCTTCATCGACTGACGGTTTCCGGGTCCCGCGAGGCTTTCGAACAACTGAACGAACGTCGTCACGGTCAGCCCGGCGCGCCAACTCTCGCCGAGCATCCCTGCGACATCGTCTGAGCGGTCCGCCTCATCCGCGTCGGCGTTGTCCTCAATGCTGGCGTCGGCGAGGTGGTGGTGGGCCGTAAGTAGGTGCGGATGGTCATCGGTATCGTATATGCCCGAAACATCGTCGACGACTTGGTCGATAACGCTCGTGAACGGCAGCGCATAGATAACCCGCTTGCCACCGAGGTTATCTCGGATATCCAGTGCCGCCGACAACCCAGTGAGGGTCTTTCCCATTCCCGTCGGGAGCGTCAGCGTCGCCACACCGCCACCCGCTTCGGCGAGATCGGCTGCATTATCGAGGACGTCCTCGCGAGCTATCGACCGCAAATGGTTGAGCTGCTCTGACTGACTTCCATCCGGGTCAGCGCTCACAACTGTCTCGATGTCCGCGATGTGATCGTCGAGGCGGCTGAGCGACGGCTGGTCCTCCGCGTACGTTTCAGCGACGTTCCGCGCACCGGCAGCGCTGGTCTTGTCCGCGAGGACGAGTGACCCCCAGCACTGGATAACGAGTCCGTAACAGGACGAAGAGAGGGCGTCTCGATCGGTACCAGTGGTGGTGCCGGTCGCTGCAACCGTGTCAGCGATGTCATCAAGGAGTTCACCGAACCCGTCACGAAACGACACCCACCCCTTTTCACCGCCGGTTGCCGCTTCGAAGACGGTGCTGACCAGTTCCCGTGCATTCTCGTCGATATCTTTTATTTGCCTAGCGACGGCGTTCTGCCGCCGCTCTGTAGAGTTCCGTTCTGTTGGCTCGACATCCTCGCGGCGATGCGCTCGGGTGTGAATGTAGTCCGCGATATCTGGGAGGCTTCCGTGGTGTTTCGCGACCGCGACAAACCCCGCCAAGCACGTCTCGGTGTCGAATCCGCGGGCATCGAGCGCGAAGTACGCGGCGAACGCGCCCAACGGCGCATGGTGGCGCAACAGTTCCTTGTCTGGCTGCTGGTCGTCGAGAAGGTAGTCCTGAAAAAACGTCGTTGCCTTCCCGAGATCGTGGACGTACCCGAGTGTCTCCACCACTGGCCGGAGCGGTTCGCCGGTGGGTGTCCGCGCGCCCGGTGGGACCACGTACTCGACACGTGCAGCCACGTCATTCAGGTGGTCATCGAGCACCACTCCCTCAGATCCGTTCTCCGGCGGATGTGAGTAAATAATGGTCATCTCAGACGAACACCACAGTCCGTCCGTCGACCCGGGACGGTTGCATATTTCGCACCCTGAGGGGTTCTGCATCCGGGTTGTATGCGTATGTAGTGAACGCTGTGGTCGTCCGACCGCCCGCATCAGTCGTCATGAACGCCGGTGACTCCTCGATGCCACAGCGGGTATCCGAGTCAAGGACGACATCGTCAACAGCGTTGGGGAGTATGGAGTCGACTGAGACGACAGTGTCATCTGGACCCTCTTCGATGGTAAACTCGCCGTGGAATGATATATTCGCGAGGTGTTCCGAGAGGCCGAGGCTTGGGACGTAGTGGGACCGACCGGCTTCTAGGGTCTGCCGAAGCTCTCGGTACGTTTCGCTGTCGGCGAGCGCAACGTCGATTCGGTACGCCGGGTCAACGAGCACTTCGTAATTGTGCTGCTGTCTGAGATCCGTCGGGTCCGGAAGCTTCACGCTGAGTTTCCCGCGGCTGTTGAGGGATTTGAGGTTATCCGCTGCGGTCGAAAGAGCATTTACCGGCATGTTGAGCGTTCGCAGTCCTCGAACCGGTTCGATGGCGATAGCCGATCGGCCGGGCGCGAACAGATCGTAGTAGCCATCTCGCTCGATTCCAAGAACAGCTGCGAGGAGGCCAGCAACAGTCGTTCTGGGCATCACCCGATACGTCTGCTTGACCACGTTCCCCTCGACGCGCCGGAAGTGCCCCCACGGTCCACGGACTGTCAGCGAGAGGCACCGCTCCGGAGACCAGTCGGAGTCCGTCTCCGACCACTCGTCGAGCGATTCCTGCGACATCGTCACTCCGCCGCCGGCAGCGTCTCGAGGTGTTCGTCGTACACGTCGATGATCTCAACGCGGTCAGCCCCGACGGCATCCCGGAGCGCGTTGTATAACAGTTCCGGCCCGCCCGGCTCACCCTCATGCGTGAATTGCAACACGTCACTTGCGACTACGCGGATGCGTTCGACTTGAGCACCCGCTCCGTCGAGTCGGTCGACGAAGTCGTCAATCTCGACAGCGAGATCCCGAACGTTCCGGAGATCCTCGTCGTCCTTCGACGCTTCCTCGTCGAGTCGAAGGTCCTTGTCCAACCCACCGAGGTGGAAACTCTCGTCAGCGTACTCCACGCGGCAGTAGAGGCGTGGTTCCTGTCCGACCTTACTCCGGCTGATGGTCTGATTCTTGATGGCGCGCCAACAGAGTGTATCAAGCCGTTCGACGTCTTCTTGAGTGAGTCTTGTGTCGGCTGCGCCGTGTTCGTCGACTAATCCGTGGAATCGGATGAGTCCGTACTGGATACGGTGGTCGTCGAGATCGAATCCTCCCTGCTCTTTACCTTCTTGAGTTGCGATGACGCTGGTCAGACTGTCGTACTCCTCGTTTTCATTGACTGCGTGCATCGTTTTGCCGGGCGAGAACTGAACCGGCCCGGTAAAGTGATCCGGGAGATGCTTGGCGTACACGTCATCCGTATCGACGGACATCGTTGCCCCGAAATACCGGACATCGGCACTTTTCCGTAAGTACTCTCCGAAGACATCCTCACGGAACTGTTCAGCTTCCTCGTCGTCGTCGAGGTCGTAGCTGTCGTAATCGACGGATTTGAGACGATCTTCGAGCAGGTCGGCCCGAGTGTACTGCTCACCCTCCTCTTGGACGTTCCGGATATAGACTCCGTGCCCGTCGTCGTCCAGTTGGTCCCTGAGATATCGTTTCAACCGGACATCAGTGACGATTGCCTGCTGAGTCTGTGGGTCGATGCGTGGCCGGTTCGCGCTGCTCAGCGGGTTGCCATTCGGGTTCGCGTCGACGGCGTCGTACAGAAAGACGATTTCGGAGCGATGCTGGGCGATGTCGGTGGTGTCTGTCATATCAGATGTCCTCCTCAGTGTCGTCAATTGCCGTGCTATCCCACTCCGGATGGTCGTTCATCCCATAGGTGACCCCCAGCGCATAGTAGAAGCGGAGGTCGTCGGTATCGAGATCCCATTCGTCGGGATCAGGTTTGAGGATCGTCTCGCGGAGCCGCTCGACGACGTGCTCGGCCTTTGTTCCCGGGTAGCTCTGACCCGCTTTCTTTTCTTGGCGGGTGTATGTGAGCGTCTTGCCGATGGTCTCCTGTGTCACCTTCTTGATTCGCGACTTGGTGATTGATTTGACTGGGAACTGATCAACAAGTGTCGTAGACCGGTCTTGGTCGTACTCCTGATAGCTCCCGATCTCGCCAACCAGCGCACCGAGCAGGAACGCACCGCGTCGCTGGTCGTTGTGAGGTGCGTCTTCGTCAGGAGCGAGTGCCGGCGTATCTTCGATGAACGATTCGAGCTTTGCCGCCGCGGGATGGCCGCCGTCGGCGGCGAGTATGTCTGTTGGTGGTTCCATCGTCTGTGTATCGTAGGTCGGTTCGCGCGTGATCGGTTCTTTGGCCGCGTCGTCGGATGTCAGTAGGTCGAGTTTGTCTGTCGCGAGTGCACATAACTGGGCGAACTGACTGGCGACGCGGAACGACGGGAAGCCTTCGACGTCGTCGTCGGTCTGTTCGGTTATAATGCGTGCAACATATTCTTCGAGCAGCGTTTCGACCGAAATAGCATCGCCGCTGAGGACGCTGACGAGCGCCTCAATACGGGGATCATCTGCGTCGGCATCGTCGTCGTCGCGCTGTGCGAACGTCTGAGCGAAGTACCACCCCGTCGAGACGGCATGGAGTTGCTCGTCACTGCCCGCAAGCAGATCCCAGTTCGGGTGTGTCGGCATCGGCGGTGTCCATTCCGCCCCGGAGTGGAACGCGGCTGACTGCTGCACCAACTGGTTGTGCTTGGTTGCGAGCTCTTTGGGATAGAGCAACCGGCCGTTCAGCGTCTCACCGAAGACATCGTACCGCGACATCTGGTGTGGCATGACAGCGGAGACGTAGAACCGGAGTTGGGCGTCACCAAACAGCGTATTCCGGTTCTCGTACTGACGTTCGATAGGTGTCATGCCGTCGTCTTCTGTCGTCGCATCGTAGAGTAGTTTGTATAGGTCGAACGCATCTGACGTTGAGATGGTCCCCCAGACGTACGGAAGACAATACACCTTCGTCCCAAACGCGCGGTACGTACATGCCTCGACGAACGTGCCGGCATTCATCACCGTCACTGCCGCGTCTTCGGAGATCGGATGGGTTCGCCACGCCTCCTCGATGTCTAGGCCGGGGAATTTCTCCAGTTGTTTGCCGAGGTAGTAGTTCTGAGGGTCCTCAGAGGTTCCGACGGTCCGAGTCGAAGTCCCGGTGACGATATCGGTGGCCTGTCCCGAGGAGTCGTCGGCCTTGTTCTTCGTGACCAGTTTCGAGAGCTTACGGCGGCGCATCGCGGCCAGGAACACGTCACGCTCTGCAGGCCAGAGGTAGTCACCGTCTGGGTCAACTTTCACCTGCACCGTGAGTAGCGCCGTTGTCGACTCGCCGGCCAGTTCTCGCTTGACCGCCTCCTCGATGGCATCCAGGGTGGCCTCGTCCTCGCTGAGTTCGGCGAGTGCTTCGACGATATAGCCGTCCTCGTGTTCAGTTGCTGCCTCCTGCACAACCTCGTCTTTCGCCCATTTTGTTAGCCGCTCCTTCGCGTAGCGGGCAAGCTTCTCGGGACCACTGTTACGGCCAGCCTGATGCGTGACGCTATGGTCAATACCGCGTGCTGCTGGGTACTTGCAGTGAGCTACCTTCTCGACGCGGTCGTCAGTGTATTTTGTTACCCAGACCGGGCCTCGATCGTCGGTCGCCAGCTGCGGTTCATCACCTGAAAGATCCACACGGACAACGATGAGGCTGTCTTCGCTATCGACGAGGTCGCCTGCCTCATCGGGTGTGAGATATGCGGCGTAGTCGCCACCGCCTGCTGTCGCCAGCGTATACAGTTTGCCGTAGAGATACTGGAGCGAGCGTAGCGATGTGACCGGGCTGTCCGGTAGTTCATCAGCCAGCGTGTCCGCGTACCGCTCGCGGAACTGCTCAGGGGAAAGCATTCTCTCCCTCCAGTTCCGTCTCGTCAGGGCGCGTTTGATCGGTGATGTTGATGAACCCAAAGCCCAGCGAGTTGCGCTCGCCGAGGCCGACATCCAGCGCGAGATTAAGATGCCGTCGGTGGTCGTCGTTCCGGACGGTGTAGTCGAAGCGCCACTTACTGAGCACCCACTCTTCTGTCCGACCAGTCGTTGGCGTCACGGGAATGGCGAAAGTCTTGATCAGCTCGTAGCTGTCGAAGAGGTCGCCATCGACATCGGAGGGGCCCGCCAGATAGTCGGGCATGTAGAGCCGATGCTTCTTATCCAAGTTCGCTTCGAGTTGGGTCCGAAACGGTTCTAGAGTATGTTCTGGCCGCCAGAACTCGGCTTGGTCGTGGTTGACGTCCATCCCGTAATCGTCGAAGCGCCACGGCGGAATCCGGACAAGCACGCCCGTTCCGGTTTCGATGGTGCCGCTGGTGCCGGGCTCGCCGACATCGGGGGCGAGTGGCGAGACATCGTCGACGTGGAAGGGCATCTCGCCGATATTTAGCTCCCGGTCGTGCGTGAGGTCCTCGGCGATATGAGCGAGCAGGGATTCCTCGGGCGAGGCAACCAGGAGCGTTCGTTCGTCACCCTCGTCCATGTCCCGCGGCGGGAAGGGGTTGCTGTATACGAATGGTTTTGGCTGGTTTTTGTCGTGGAGGGCGTCGTATTCGCTGTCTTTGAGGGCCTGCCAGATGCGGCCCTGCAGCTTGTTGTGGTACGTATTGTCGTAGGCGGCGTCTGTTCGCGCAGAGAGTCGTGTGAGAATCCGCACTGGTTACATCACCAACCATGGAGGAGTTGCTTGCATATCACTATC
Organism: Haloarcula sp. JP-Z28; assembly: GCF_011440255.1. Classification (NCBI taxonomy): domain Archaea; kingdom Methanobacteriati; phylum Methanobacteriota; class Halobacteria; order Halobacteriales; family Haloarculaceae; genus Haloarcula; species Haloarcula sp. JP-Z28. The sequence goes on from NZ_JAAOHT010000024.1 coordinate 13,485, forward strand.
TATATCAGTTGGGTGGTAAATAAATGCCAGCTTTGCGGAATGAAAGTGGAATTGGCTTGTAGGGGCTCTGTATACGTTTAATTTCTACACTCCCACTATATTAACTGTTGTATGGATATGTCTGCTGTTGGGATATTTCTCCCTGCGACACAAGTCCGTCTGCTTCAACCGCCCAAGGGTCCGTCTGAAACGCGGGGACCGAACTGGGCGTCTCAAGCACAGAGGGAGCTTCAACCGCCCAAGGGTCCGTCTGAAACAAGCAGGGCACCGGCTTCGAGATGCACCGTGGCGAGCTTCAACCGCCCAAGGGTCCGTCTGAAACAAGCAGGGCACCGGCTTCGAGATGCACCGTGGCGAGCTTCAACCGCCCAAGGGTCCGTCTGAAACACTCTCGGAGTACAAGCGCGGGATCGAGGAGGTTCGCTTCAACCGCCCAAGGGTCCGTCTGAAACTTCCTCGCGGAGAAGGACGAAGCGGTTGTCCGCGTTGCTTCAACCGCCCAAGGGTCCGTCTGAAACCCAAGCGATGAGCCAGCGGCAGGACGATGTCGACGCTTCAACCGCCCAAGGGTCCGTCTGAAACCAAATCAAAAGTGCGACGACTGCAAACCCGACTGGCTTCAACCGCCCAAGGGTCCGTCTGAAACTCGCTGGCAAAGACGGCAGTGACGGCGATGAGATTGCTTCAACCGCCCAAGGGTCCGTCTGAAACACCAGCGAAGACGCGAGAGACGACAAGTCAAACTGGCTTCAACCGCCCAAGGGTCCGTCTGAAACCGGAAACAAATCACGCACAAATACGATCCATTGCAGCTTCAACCGCCCAAGGGTCCGTCTGAAACGGGAGTTTCCGCCGCAGAACACGCTGCTGTACGTTGCTTCAACCGCCCAAGGGTCCGTCTGAAACCAGGACCATCAGACCGGCATCACGGAGTGGTCAGAATGCTTCAACCGCCCAAGGGTCCGTCTGAAACCAGCCAGAGCCGTCGATAACAGACGAGGAAGTCTGCTTCAACCGCCCAAGGGTCCGTCTGAAACCCGCCGTCGGTCGCGATAGGTGGCTCCTCGTCGCGCTTCAACCGCCCAAGGGTCCGTCTGAAACCCGCTTGAGGTTGAGTTGATATATCCGCCAGACTCAAGCTTCAACCGCCCAAGGGTCCGTCTGAAACCCGAAGCCCTCAAAACAGTTGCCGGTGTCACATTTGCTTCAACCGCCCAAGGGTCCGTCTGAAACTCGAGGATGGGGTTGACTTCGACGACATCGAGCGAGGCTTCAACCGCCCAAGGGTCCGTCTGAAACTTGCCGGGCCACGGATTACGGTTGACCAAACGCAGCTTCAACCGCCCAAGGGTCCGTCTGAAACAGTTGCCGTCTATAATGACGAAACTCAGCTCATTAGCTTCAACCGCCCAAGGGTCCGTCTGAAACACCACTACAACATCTCGTGTACGACCGAGGTGTCCGCTTCAACCGCCCAAGGGTCCGTCTGAAACCATTTTCGTCCATCTCGGGCTCGGAACTGGTCAGGGGCTTCAACCGCCCAAGGGTCCGTCTGAAACCAGCGGTGACATGGTCAAACTCGACCTCAACGAGGCTTCAACCGCCCAAGGGTCCGTCTGAAACTACCTCCGGGGGCGGCTGGGACTACATCCAAGCTGCCGCTTCAACCGCCCAAGGGTCCGTCTGAAACTCATGGGAAGCGGCACGACCGCCGTCGCCGCCATCCAGCTTCAACCGCCCAAGGGTCCGTCTGAAACGAGCAAGTGTGAGTTCGGGAAGTGCGACAACGACGGCTTCAACCGCCCAAGGGTCCGTCTGAAACCCGTCGCCGAGATGCCACGCCACGGCGGCGAGTCGGTGCTTCAACCGCCCAAGGGTCCGTCTGAAACTTGTTGGTCTATCCCGTCAACGACGTGTCAAAAGTGGCTTCAACCGCCCAAGGGTCCGTCTGAAACCGACAGGCAGGTGCATCAGTTACGTCACGTCGCCTCGCTTCAACCGCCCAAGGGTCCGTCTGAAACCGTCCGCGCAAGTCCCTTCGTCGCCTTTGTCGAGCTTCAACCGCCCAAGGGTCCGTCTGAAACGAGTTGTTGGTCGGCGGCGACGTTGTCGCATCAGATGCTTCAACCGCCCAAGGGTCCGTCTGAAACGATGTTCTCGGCGGCGGACAGGCCCGGCGGGGCGATTGCTTCAACCGCCCAAGGGTCCGTCTGAAACGAACTCGTCGGCGACCAGTTCCTCGGCCAGCTCGTCGCTTCAACCGCCCAAGGGTCCGTCTGAAACGAAGTCGCCCACGACCTCGGCTTCGTAGTCGATATTGCTTCAACCGCCCAAGGGTCCGTCTGAAACTTGCTGAGTTTTGAGGGTCATCGTACTCTGGTTCTGAGCTTCAACCGCCCAAGGGTCCGTCTGAAACGCTGCTGAATGGTCTGGCCAGTACGTCCGCGCACAGCTTCAACCGCCCAAGGGTCCGTCTGAAACGATGTTGTTCCAGCAGGAGCACATCGAACAGATACGGCTTCAACCGCCCAAGGGTCCGTCTGAAACCGTCGCCGTCGACGCCCCCCAGCGTCACGCGGCCGACGCTTCAACCGCCCAAGGGTCCGTCTGAAACAACTGACGAACAGTCACAGTTCCTCGAAGACATGCTTCAACCGCCCAAGGGTCCGTCTGAAACGTCCTCGTCGAGCCGCTCGCGGATGCCGTCAGCCTCGCTTCAACCGCCCAAGGGTCCGTCTGAAACTACACGTACGTCCAGACCTCCAAGCCCACGGGGGCCGCTTCAACCGCCCAAGGGTCCGTCTGAAACCGGGCTCGAAGCCCTCGAAGCGGCCGAGGCGTCCCTGGCTTCAACCGCCCAAGGGTCCGTCTGAAACTCTACGGTTACAACGACCCAGAGGGTTCCGCAACGCTTCAACCGCCCAAGGGTCCGTCTGAAACACGAACTCCCGCTGTCGCTTGTCCGCCAGCACGGGTCGCTTCAACCGCCCAAGGGTCCGTCTGAAACCACTGTCTTTGAGCAGGTAGCTGTCTACGTCAAGCTTGCTTCAACCGCCCAAGGGTCCGTCTGAAACGAGCAGTTCAGTCAAGCCATCCGAGGGAGTAGCGCTGCTTCAACCGCCCAAGGGTCCGTCTGAAACTGCGGGCTTGATCACGGCGACCTTCCACTCCGGGATGCTTCAACCGCCCAAGGGTCCGTCTGAAACCATGCCCGATTCCCGGGACACAGCCTATTTCTAGCCTGGTCTCACTTCACTATTTTCGTCGACCGCCAATACCCCCGCAACCCCCCGGGGGTCGACGAAAATAGCCATCACCGTCCTACGCCGTCGCTGCCACGTGCTGATACTCCGCTTGCGACGGCGTCGGCTGCAACGTCAACCCGGCCAGCGCCAGCTCACGTAACACCTCTGGCGAAATATCTTCAGTATCCCGCAACACAGCATCCAACGTCCATGCACCGTACTGGCTCGCACTCGGCGCGAGCACATCAACCGATTCCGTCGCCACTGCCTCACGAAGCGCCTTGGCAGCAGATCGAACACATCACCATTCCTCTACGCATTGGTAAGCTTGCAACCTACATTTTGATTAGTTTCTACTTCAATGCAAATCTGTGATCAGACGAATACTCGGAGACGGCGGCCAGACTGCACTGTTTTCTTTAGCTATCGTTTCACTGCTTCTTGTTTCGGGTTGTAATGGTTTCGCTGGTGGAGGCCTTGTGGGCGACTCTGGGCCCGGGATTTCCGAACCCCGGAGTACCGTTATCGATGGTTCCCCTGCAATCGTGTTCAACTACTCAGTAAACGACTTCTCCGACGCACTGATCCAAGGCCCAAGTGGAGAAGTAATTTCAGAAGGGAAGATTGAGCCAAATCAGACGGTTGCCGCCTTTTCATTATACTCGATGCAACCGGGATCCTACGGGATTATTATTCAACAGGGAGGTGAGACCGTTGCGCGCAAGAACATCACATTTGACGGAGCAGATACGAGAGTCTCTATCACAAATACCACCTGGAAAGGAAACAGGCTCCAAGCAGTGAATGCTACCGTCACGAACGACGGTGATATGCCAGCAAAAATAACAGAAACTGAAGTCTCTGCTCGGGGAACGACCATCAGCTCCAGTTCATCGGTCTGGGTTCCGTCAAATGGTACAGACACCGTTACCGTGTCCCCGGGATATGACAGCCTCGCAATTTCAGAGCCGGGTGATGTTCGCGGAACAGTCCGCGTGAATACTAGAAATGGATCTGTTACAGATTCTTTCGATAAAAGCTTCAAACCAGCCAATCCGACAATTGTGAGTAATGCTACGCGGTGGTCTGGACCTGAGCTCACACGTGCGACAATTGTGGTGAAGAATACCGGGGACCTACCGACTGAGGGTGAGTTCTCTATCCGATCTGGTGGCGAAACCTATGCTACGACTTACACTGAAAAGATTCCAGCGAACGATACGGAGAGATACAGTATCGCTGAGAACCCGATTCTCGAACAGACATCGGGTGGTACTACACAAGTCACATTCCTCGTAAATACCACAGCCGGATTCACCGAGACCACGGTTTCCCGCACCGCAGAAGGAGCAAACCTCACAATCCAAGATATACAGCCAGTCTGGGAGAACGGTAGGCTGAACAGGGTAATCGTTACTGCAGAGAACACTGGCGATATCGCTACTACCGCATCAGTCTCAGTGACTGCCGAAGGCTCCGAACTCGGGACAGAGCAGGTTGAGATCTCTGGTGGAGAATCTGTGGAGTATGAGTATGGGCAGAGTCTCGGCACATTCGGAGATGAAATTTACACTGTTCGTTCCGGCGGCGATGTAGAGCTTGATGTCACAGTGAGTGGTCCCTCCAGTGAAGATACTGCTACAGTAACGGAGACATTTGAGGGGGTTGACGCAAGCCTTAGCGATGTTGATGCGACTGCTTATGAGAAATATGACTCAAATGAATATGAATTCGCTTCAGCCACATTTACGATTCAGAACACAGGCGATATTCCGCTTCAATATGACACCATAGAGATCAGCATTGATGGGTCAACACAGTCAGATTCTCCATACTCAACCAGTGTAGCTGAGCCCGGGGGGAGCAAATATGAATCTGTGTACTTTGATGGGGTACTTGTAGATCCTGGTACCCACGATCTCACTGTTCGATTCCTCCACGATGGAGAGACGGTCGCGTCCACTACGACATCGGTGACCATTGGATAGTCACGAAACTCAATAGAACAGTTTCAGTTCAAAGGTGGCAGCTCACTTCAGGCGGTGATTATCACAGCGGGATGGCGAAACGAGATCGTAACTATCGGCCTTGTAGGGGTGATCGCGCAAGTATGTTAATGCGGATAGGCAGTATCAGTCCATTTGATGCTCTTTATCAATTAGTTCAGTTAGGTGCACTACATAGCCAGCCAGCCCATTCTCCATAATACCATATTCCTTAGGTGGGTTTCCTCCAACAGCGGCAGAAAGCTCTTCCTCTATTTCTTCCATCAATCCTGGCTGGCTTTTTATTAGGCTCAGGTCCACAATATCACCAAACTGGCTGTCCAACATTGAAATAGCACGCTCTTCTCGGGCAGCCTTGACAAACTCCTCAGTTGTCAGTTCTTTATTTGAATCGATTAGTTTCGCTACCTCATACTGTATCTCGACATAATCCGAGGGCTGAGACATACGCCGAATCCTCACTCTCCCAGCATATTATTTTGTTGATGTATGGTCAGGACCGACTCACATCTCTCTGAGCTGGTAGAAATCTTGACGGTCAGTTCGCATACTCACTGAGCGGGTATTTCTGGTGAGATAATGAGAAACAAACGACGGTCAGAAACCAATCAGTCATCGGCTAACCAACAGCCGTGGGAAATACCATGCCTGTGTTGGTTAGCGCTTTTGGCTACACTGTCGCCGCCACGTGCTGATACTCGGCTTGCGACGGCGTCGGCTGTAACGTCAACCCGGCCAGCGCTAACTCTCGCAACACCTCTGGCGGCACACCCTCTACGTCCCGAAGCACCGCATCAAGCGTCCATTCTCGGTGCTGACTCGCACTCAGTGCAAGCACATCAACGGACTCAGTCGCCACCTCATCTCGAATAGCCCGCGCTGCACGTCGCACCCGCTTGCGCTCTTCGACAGTGCAACTCACGCTTCAACACCTCGCACGAGATCGCCGACGAGCGACCCACCAACGTGCGGACCAATGTCCCAGCCGCGCTCCGAGCGCGTGTATTCACACCAGTCAGCAAGCGTCTCGAAGGGCGTATTTGCCAACACAACCTTCTCGGCGTCACCATCGGCCGCGATAACAGCCACGGTGAACTCGTAGCTGTCCCAGTAGTGGGCTGCACCCTCGCCGTCTACGCCGAGGAAGAGTGGTCGGCCTTGGGTGAGTAGTTCGCGTGCGGTACGTTCTTGTGGATTGGATTGCGTAGTTGCCATTGGTTCTGGATGGAACCACGCGCCTCGGTGTCCTACCACCGGGGCGATTTCGTACAAAATCGACCAGCGGCGCGTGTGTTCCTATTCTAAACTGTATATCTCGTCGGACATAAATTTTTACATACGAAGAAACTAAAGACGGTTATAAGACATGTCCCCTCGTCCAAGAACGTTCTCGAATCAAGAAGTACTCTCTTACATGAAATCGCATGATCGGCCCTTCTGCACCGCTAAGGAGATAGCAGACGAGTTCGGAGTATCAAATGGTGCGATTCTGGACAGGCTTCACGAGATGAGGGACCAGGAAAAAGTGGAGACAAAAGACGTGGGTGCCTGTGCAAAGGTCTGGTGGATTGCCGGCTAAGCTTCTGCTACCCGAACGCGACCTTCGTCAGTGAGCCAGTAGACAATAGCATTTGCACCCACTTGGCGCTCATGGAGGTACCCATCGTCGACTAACTGATCCAAGCGCTTGTTTACACCCGTTCCAGACATGTCTAGCCGGTCTGCTAGTTCCGGCGCAGTCACTATTGGTCCAGGGGCAAGTGCGACTTCTTGTAGGATTTCGTCGTCGGAGACGTCCTTCGGACGACCAGCCATTGCTCTTCAATGGCACTGTCTTGGCAAAGTAATCACCGGCTTAAAAATACATACCAATGAATTAGATTATGCGTAGAAACTTATTTGACAGTCCGGTGTAACAGTCTGAGATAGGCGACGCCTACTCTCGCACACGGCGTCCCATCGAACCCATGACCGTCCGCAAGCCCACCCACGAAGAGTCGCATCGCTCGCCAACCACTCCCCTCGCCGGAGGGAGAGCATGACTGCCTGGCACACCTGCACCGCCCTCCAGCGGGACCTCCTGAAAGGGATTGCCGACCACGACCACTACGACCGCGAGGCCACCGCTGACGCCCTCCAGATCGCCGTCGAAACCCGACGCGAAGCCACCCTCGACGACGCCCACGTCACGGACGCCCTCGCCGAGCTCGAAGCCGACGACCTTGTCACCACCATTGACGGAACCTACGCCCTGACCGACCGCGGCCAGGACGCCATCACCCAGGCCGCCCGCTCGCTGGCTATCGTCACCGGCCACGATCTGGTCGCCACCGACGGCGGCACCACCATCCCCTCACACACGGCGGCGGCCACCCAACTCGACACCGCCTTACAGGCCGCCGAACCCGCCCTCGCCGACGACGAACTCGAACGGCTTGCCGCCGTGAGTACGTATCTCCGGAACACGGACGGCTTCGTTGTCGAGACCCACGCCGAGCCCGCAATCCGCAGCCACGCGCTCGACGTTATCGCCACCACTGAAGACGGCGAGGGGGCACCCGCTGGGGACGTACTGGACACGCTCGCCCAAGAGTATGGAGCCGACCGGGCACTGACGGCGCTGCTGGACCTTCTGGTGCAGGGCGAGTGCTACCAACCCGAACCAGCCACACTGCGGCGGGTCGACACCGACGCCAGCGAGCCGGGAGGGGACCAATGACGACCTACCACGACCTGACGGGCTTCCAGCGCGATCTCCTGGAGGCCATCGCCGCCGTCGAGGACGATCCGTATGGCCTCGCGCTCAAGGACTACCTCGACGAGCGCTACGCCGACCCGATCAACCACAGCCGCCTCTACCAGAATCTCGACCAGCTCGTCGACAGTGGCCTCATCAACCGCGACGAACTCGACGCCCGCACCAACGTGTATACGTTGACTGACGCCGGCCAAGACACGCTCTACCGACAGGCCGAAACACTCGCCGGCCTGTGTGAACTGCCTCGACCCGTCGCTGACGGAGGTGACCGACAGTGACGGCAGTCACACTGACTCAGAAGCGCCGTGAGAACGCACAAGTCCACAGTGTCGGTCAGCAAACCACTGGTGACCAGCTACAGGGAGCGCGGCTGAAGCCACTCATCTGCTGGTATCAAAAACCCCCCGGGGTGCTGATCCCAAGGTGGTGCGTTGCACGGACCCGGCGGCAGGGGTTCCAGAGTCGGGAACAGCACCCGTGCAAGTGTAGACAAAGCGTCATAAATAGGTCTTGTGGCAGCCGGTCACAGCAGCGCGGTCACATGGCTGCCATGCTCGTCGCTGGACACACTGCAGGTACAGCCGCGCCCAAGACTAGCCAAAACGACCGGCTTCGCTGTGTAGGCAATGTAAGGAATGGTGGGCAGCCGGGGGGAAGTGGCGTGCAACGCACCATTGGAAGTCGTCATCCGCGACGACAGGTTCCGGCCTCGGGCCAATCGATGAGTTTGGGTAGATCCATTGGCAGATGGAACGGAGACCAGAACCCAACCGAACAATATTCACTTGGTATCAAAAACGTTTGTGATTCAGGGATACAGTACCTCGGTCTGACAACTACCGCGGGCCCACCGTCTCGTCGTTTGGAGGTGGCCCGATGACTGCCCACCCGACCGTCGGCGAGATCGTCGCAATCACGACCACCGATAGTGAGCCACTACTGGTGGTCTGTCGCTCCACCGACAGCCACGTCACAGGCGTGTTGCTTGCAGACCTCGCAATGGAAACGCTCCACCGGCTGCAGGCGTCCGAACCAGACACAGCTACGCGCCGGGAGCTAGCCCAAGCCATCGGTCGGACTGACGAGCTGATGTCGTTCACCGTTCCGCTCACAGATTGTGCGCTAGTTGAACGCGACAGCAGCTGTCCTGAGCCATTCGAGGGAGGGGATACCTAATGGCCCGCGCCGACCCATCGGCAGGGACTACGACCGACACAGCGTCGAGAGAACCCGATCAGTGGCGACTCTGCTACGTGGTCGGTGATCTCGAACACTACACCGAGTGGACCAGCGAGTTCCCCACTATCGAGAACTACTACGACCAGTACCGCCGCGGTGACTACGCGCATGACGTTGTCATCGAACGCCGGGCGGTGGTCGAACGATGACCGGCCACGGCAACCACTACGGCGTCAACTACGACGACTGCGAAGCACCAGGGTGGGGACAGGATTCTGCTACCGATGAGAGCGGGACCTCGCTGATCCAGAGAGTGGCGTCCGATGAGTGCTGATGGTCGCATCCAGCCCGTTGCCACGAGGCAAATTCACCGGACAGCCCGGCATTGCCACGAGCCAACTACCGCGTGCGGATAGCGCCCGCTACGTCACCGATAGCCCGTGCCGTGGTCGGCACTGCCCGGTTCGATTCCGGGGACGGGCACTGTGGTCACGATGCCACGACATACCAACCCCGACGACAGCGGGACCGACAGCACAGCCACCGATCAAGCCCTCGCCGACGAACTCGGGATGGACATCGGACAAGATGGGGCGGACATCGACGCCCTCCAGTCGCTCGTCAGTGACCTCGACGACGAGGTGGCACCCCCCGTTTCGAGTGTTCTTGAGCTGCTGGTCGGGACCATCGAGGACCTCCATGAACGCGTCGACAATCTAGAGGACAACGTTGAACAGACCCACGACGTTGCTACCACGGCGGTCGGCAACGCCGCCACGAACGACCAGCGCCTCGACGAGCTCGAAACCCAGCAGGAGGCGACCCACGACGTTGCCAAGAGTGCCATCGCCAAAGCTCAGCAACTCGAAGCCGATGCCGACCACCAGGAAGACGCCGAGAAGTTACCCGAGGGTATCGAACCCAGCAGTTCGCCGCTGGATTTCTTCGCGAACTGCCGGCAGTCGAAAGTCAAGACCATGTTCGTCGAGCGGTCGAACCGCCAGAACACCTACCGTGCCATCAGCATCGCCAAGCGCTGGCCGGAATTTGCCACGAAGCGAACCGACGGCAGCGGCGTGTTCATGACCAAAGCCGACCTGCAAACGGCCTTGACCGCCGAACTCGGAAAGGAGCCCCATCGCCAGACGATCAAGCGCGTCTGGGAGAAGCTCATCGAGATCGGCGGCGGCGACATCGTCGAGAAAACTCGGCAGGTCGGACGGGACCAGACCCAAATGGAGATTCTCGCGATGGATATGGCAACAGCCGAAGGGTTGCTGGAGAAACGCTACGTCGGTCTCGATCTGCTGGAGAACAGCGACCACAAAGCCGCCACAGGTGGCGTCACACCCGTTGTGGTGGAGTCATCGCCCTAACCCTGTGACACGCACCGAATAGAACGACAATCGCCACTGAACCGACGTTGTTGGACGCGGTGGCACATGCCCTGCCGCCGCTGACGCCGCTGTCTGCTAGCTGCAGGAACCGGGAGCGACCCCCTGTTTTCAGGAGTGTAGTGAGTAATCGTAACACGAACGGAGCGACCAGAGCAGTTCAGTCGTTCACAACGGGTGTGACGGCAAAGTTGGATCAAGCTCCCTCTAGCGGTTCACTAGAACGGATTATCCGCCGTCTCCAGTCGAGTGATATCCGCAATCACGTCAAAGTCATCGTCGAACGAATACAGATAGTCAACCCCCTCTCGCCGCATGTACGCGGCAATGGTTGCGTCACCAAGGGAGAGCCCGTCGTACGTTTCGAACAGATCAAGAGCGTTGGTAAAGTCCTTCTGTGCCGCCTGGCGGACCTCAAACCCAGCAGACTGATTGAGCCGCTCGTAGGTCTCAACAGCCTTCTGCTGGCGCTTTCGATTATGTATCCAATTGAGCGTTTCGAGGGCAACGTAGTTTGTGACATGCCCTGTGGGCAGGTCGCCGTGATCCATGCCACGGACGATCTCCATCGCAGTGTCGTGGTGCTGGTCATCGGCGTCTGCCATCCCAATGAGAATACCTGTATCCACAAGTGCAACTGCCATCAGTTGTCCCCTGTAAAGCCAGACTCACCCTCATGTCCAGCGAGGTCGTGGGTCTCTTGCCCATCGCCACCCATCGAGACGGGCTCAAAGTCATCAAACGCACCGTAGTGTTGCTTGACAACCTCTACGACGAGCGTCCCATCATCGTCAGTGTCCCAGCGGAGTTTGTCGCCTGGCTCGATATCGAGCCGACGACGCAGCGATGCCGGAATCGTAACCATCCCCCGGTCGCTAACCTTTGTCTCTTCAGGAGCGTCGTCTGCTGCCATACTCGGTAGTACCGCTGCGTATGTCATACATGTTGCGCCACATGTACCTCCGGATGAGCACTAATTGAGAGAGATTCCCTCCATAGCAGCCAGAACCGACGATAACGCGCCCACCAGTCACGCCAGCAGCCGGTCATCACGAGCGGACGGAGACACGAGCCGATACTCAATGCGACCGTCACCGAGATACTCCGCGTTATATCCAAACTCTCCGGTAATCCCACGGTCATGACGAATATCGGAGGGCAGGCACCACTGAATGTCCGTTTGGACGTCAACGGGATCGATGTCGAACTGTCCCGGTGGATTCTCGCAGTCGCTGTAATCTTGGTCGATAAACAGCGTGACAGTCAGTACGTCGTCCTCAACACCGCCAAGCTGTAGTCGGCACGTGTCTCCCATATCAAGCCCTGCACGGGACACCCAGTCAGCGTCAATGCTCAGATACAGTGAGACCTGGCCCCGAAGAATAATGTCCCGCCCCAGAATCGCTGTCTGTGACATATGGCTTCATTGGCAACATTCTAGAATAAAGCCATCGGCTCAATAGGCAGTGAACTCTTACACAGCTCTTACAGCATCTTACAGCAGCGTTTCATGCTCTGACAGCATCGTACAGACTCTTGTAATTTTCCTAGGGTGTTTATTCGGCCATCGCGACTCCCGTCGCGTCCGTAGTCTAGCTTCGGACAGTACCCCTACCCATGCGCGAACACGACCCCGGCGGCGGACAGTCGCCGGCCAACGCGGCCAAGCCCGCGTATCAACCGTATCGAACCGAGTGGCGCAGTGCCGATGACCGCCGACGCGTGCGAACACAGCATGAGATTGCCGGCGCGAGCCGCGACCTCACGGCAACCCTCGTCGCTGGAGGTGGCGTGTGAGTCTCATCGAAGTCGACAACGCGCGCCGGTCGGACCTCTCCGTGGTCGGCTGGCTCGGCATCGGATTCGCCGTCACCGGGCTGGCCTACGCTGGCTGGACGCTGGTGACTGCGGCGACCGTCGGCGGCGGTATCATCGACGGACTGGTCGTCGGCATCGGCGCTGCCCTGCTGGGCGGCTATGTGGCCTATGAGATTGCCACGCCGGAGATGGACGCCATGTGCGGCCACTGCGGCGACCGCATCTTCGCACATTCTGGCCGCGACGGCCACGACGAAACCATTGAAGCGCACTGCAGTTCGGACCCGCGGCGGGGCGAACTGGGGCCGCTGTCGGTGGTCCTTCAGCGCCGGACAGCGACGTTTCACTACTGTTCGGGCGAGTGCGCGGCGGCCGACGCCGAACGACGGCGACTGCAGAGCCCGTCCCAGACCGACACGGAGTCGACAGCAGCCGGCCGACTCGCAGCGACCGACGGCGGCACCGACCGGCTTGACCAGCTCATCGACGCCGTCGACCAGGAAGGCAGCGGTGCCGTCCGGGACGACGCGCTGATCGACGCACTCGAATCGGCACGCAACCAGGGCGTTCCCCAGCCCGAAACCGGGGATTCAGACCGATGATAGGACCATTCTCGACTGACACGAACAGTTCACGACCGATTGCGCTGCTGCTGGCCGGCCTCATCTGTGCCAGCATGGCCGTCACTGGCGTCGGTGGCGCGGCCGCACAAACGACCGCCACGCCAACACCGACCTCGACCTCGGACACGCTGGCGGACAAGACCGTCGCCGTCAACAACCAGACCCAGCAGGTCTACCTCGAAGTGACGAACACGAGTGCCCAGAGCGTCGATTACACGGTCTATGGCGTGTCTGACGGCATCACAACGCAGGTTGATTCCGGCATGGTGTCGGCGGCCAGCGGCGAGACCACGGAGAAGACCTTCGCCGTTGACTCGTCGGAGTACGACAGCTATCGCATTGTCGTCGAAGAGGACGGGACCGACAGCGACTCCGAATCGGCGGAGTCTATTGAGATCGGCGAGATCGTCCAGCAGTCCTCGGGCGGGGCCATCTTCGGCGGCGGCGGTGACGGCATATTCACGCCAATGAACATCCTCATCGCGGCGCTGCTGGGGGCGGCGGCGTTCCTGCTGGGGCTGTTCGACCCGATCAAGCGCCGGATAGCGGGGTGAGACCGAATGTCCTCATCCGCTGATCTGGACCTCGGCGACGGCAGCGGACAAGAGTCGCTGAGTGGCATCACCAACTTCCTGCAGGCTGGTGGTGACGCGGGACGAGTGCTTTCGGCGTCGATTATCGGAGTTATCGTCTCGCCAGTTGTTGCGGTCATCGACGTGATCAACGCGGTGGCGAACTTCTTTGCCCAGCCGTTCAACAGCGCTGGGGACGCGATTGGCTCGCTGTTGCGAGGGCTCTTCGAGGCACCTGGGAACCTCCTGATTGCGGGAGCAGATGTCTCGGAAATTGCGTTACGGTCAATCTTCGGTGACACGCTGGCTGGACTCTTGGCGTTCCCGGTGACTGTCGGGCTGGTGATGATCGGGCTGTACATGGTCGTGCTGTATCTCCGCGAGGACGAGACTGGCGATGTGCTGCCGGGCCTGCCTATCGGCGTGCCGACGGATATCTTCGGCGTCGAAGAGGAGGACACGATAGACGAATGACGGTTCGCCAGCTTGACTTGCTGGGAGTGGTTGTGTTGCTGTTTGGGTTCGTTGTGGTGGTCCCGACTGCCGATTTCAGTGCCGCCATTGCAACCCTGTTCGTCCGTCCATTCGCGACGCATCCTGTGCTGTCGGCAGGCATCGTCGCTGCTGCCAGCAGCGCTTGGTTGATTGCCTCGTTTATCCGATTAGAGCGGTCTGGTCCGCCCATACCGCCGATGTCGGTGCCAGAGAGGCTGGCAGACCGCGGGGAGGATACGGTCGACGAATGACGGCTCGCCAGCCCCACAACTCGGAGGTCACTGCCGATGGCTGATGACTCGGGGCTGACGGGCTTTATTAGGAACTCAGAGTCGTTTGCAGGCTACCAGATTGTCGACACGGCGAACCCGGTCAACTGGTCCGGCGCTGGCGCGTCGATATTCCTGTCGGCGGTCGCGACGGTGTACATTGGCTTTCGGAAGTTCATCGACGAACTGGTTGGCATCCCGGAGCGGCTCATCGAGGGCGCAACGTCGTTCGTCGGGGACGTGACGACCGGCGAGACGCCGACGGGATCGGGCGTGCTGGGGGAGTTGTTTGTCCCGATTCTGCAGTGGTATCGACAGGACCTCTGGGCTGGCAGCGTCGACCAGTTCGGACTCTGGGGCTATCTGGTTGCGCTGGGGTTCACGCTGGTGACGCTGTTCGTCGTCGTGCGTGGCCTTCGTGAAGGTGCCCAACGGCTCGCAGGAGGTGACTGATAGTGTCGTCATCGGGCGGTGGCGGCGGTGGTGGTTTCGTTCTCCCGCCCGCCCTGAGGGCATTCGCGGCCTCGCCGACTGGATTCATCCTCGGGCTCATCTTGACGCCACTGCTGAACGGCGTCGAGGGCGCCGTTGAGAAAGTCCTGTGGGCCATCAACTACGTGTTTTTCGGCCATTCACGGTCGTCAACAATCGGGGACCTCGGGCTCGTGGATGTGCCGGTCGTCATCGCGAACACGCTCATCGACGCTGGGTCGGCAATTGGCGACCCGGTGCTCACGGTCGTCGGTTCTGGTGTCCAGTTGCTCATCGACTTTTTCAACTGGACGGGACCGGCGGGACTGCTGGGCGCGGCGATTGTGTTCGCGATTGTTGTGGTCGCGTACTCGTCGGCAATACGGACAGCCATCGAGATTGCGCTGGACTTCATTCCCGGGGGAGGTGCCTTCATCAACTGATGTCGCTCAAAGAGTTCCTTACCCACCCAGCGAGTGCGGCAACGGCAACGGCGACGACGCTGTTCGGGGCGTTCCAGTTCGACGTGCTGGCGGTGCTGCTGCAGTGGGGCTGGGCGAACCTCGGACAGTTGTTCTACGGGGCGACGTTGCTGGTCAGCTCCGCGCCGGTCCTGCCGATCACCAAGACGGCGGCGTCGAAGATCGTCGCTGGGCTGGCGGCGTTGCTGTTGCTGAAACTCCTGCTGAAAGCTCGTGAACAGATTGACAACCGAACGGACGGCTAAACCCATGATTCAGAACGAACATATCAAACGGACGTATCGAGCAAGAACGGCGGACAGCCCGGAGGTGGGCCGATGCCAGAGGTGACGACGGCGACGGCGACCGGCTGGGCCATCATGGTCATGGTATTCTACGTGATCGGCGAGTACACCTCAGTGCTGGCAAAGACGGCCTACCCGATTAAGTGGTTCAAAGGCCGCCCGGCCCGGCTGACGACGGGACTGGTGGGCGGCTTTTTCGGTGGCGTGTATGCCGGCGGATTCCTCTGGAGCGCGGCGGCGTCGTTCATCGGCGCTGGCGCGCTGGCCGGCGGTGGCACGGTGGTCCTCGGGCTGACGGGCAAAGAGACGCTGGTCGTGTTCCTGGCGGCGCTGGTCGTGGGGCTGGCGCTGTACACGGGCGCGGCGGCAGAGGAGGCGGTGGATGCAGATTAACATCTCCGGCTGGGGCGCGGTCCTGCTGGCGGTGGTCGGCATTGTGGCCGTTCTGATGTTCACCGCGCCGGAGGCGACGACGGACTACGTCAACGGCGTAGCAAGCGCTCTTTCGGGGGGCTAACCGTGCCCGGACACGCACTTTCGGGAGGTGATAGGGCCGCCGTCGCCGCGGTTAGTGTTGCGGTCGTCCTCGTCGCTGTCACCGTGGCGGGCGCGTTCGCGATGCCCGCATCGGCAGCGGTGGCCGACGGACACTACCAGACTAACGCGACCAACGGCACGAGTGCCACCGACGACAGCCAGTCGAGCGACTGGACCGCGCCGGGGCCGTTCGGTATCGACGAGCTGCGGACGGGCGGCGACCAGATATCGAGCGGCGGCTCACAGGGACCGCCGGAGTCGACGCGGATGCTCCCGACCGGCGGGATCGTGCTGAAGTACCTGCCGTTGAACCCGGCCCAGTCGAGCTATCAGCCGCTCGGTCGGAATCAGGCACTCAAAACAGATTACCTGCTGGCGTACACGTCCGCGTTCGGCGAGAGTGTCGGTGACTACGAGTTTGTCGTCGTGTTCTGGCAGGAGCAGACGACACGAGTCAACGGGACACAGCGGGCCTACGCGGCGAATCAGAGCGTCCAGCGGATTAGCTTCGAGGCAGAGAACGGCTACTCGGCGTCGAAACTGAAACTGCAGTCCCATTACGACCAGCAGTGGCAGGCAACGGCGTGGCTGGAACAGGACGGCAGCCGCGTCGAGGGCGCACGCTGGCGATTCGGCCACCAGACCAACCCGCTGACGGCGTCACCGGCATACCCGACGAACTCGAAAGGCGACCTCTGGCGCTGGGGGGCGCTGAACCTGATTATCCCGGCGATTTGTGGCATCATGTTCTCCGGGGCGTCGGCCAAACACATCCTCTCGCGAACGATTGTCGGGACGCTGAAAGGCGTCACGTACTGGGCCGGTGTCGTCGCCGTCGTGGTCGGCATCGCGGCGATAGTTGGGACGTGGCAAACGTCGATTATCCTCGCGAACGCGCCGATTGCGGTCGGCATTCTCATCGGCCTGCTGGCGCTGCCGGTGATGCTTTCCATCCGAGACAGCGACCTCTCGAAAGCCGGCTTTTTCCGGCGGCAACTCCGGCAGGGCGCTATCTCGCCCAGCGGTGAGGAAACGGTCGGCACGCGACGGGTGGCGAACAAAATCAAGTCCGTGTACCGACACGGCGACCAGTTGTACGCGCCGATAGCCGGCCTACGGCCGATGCTGGCCCGCTACTGGGCTGACCCGGCGAAGATACCGACCGAGGACTGGAAGTCCTACGATAGCGGCGACGGCGACCTCGACCAGCTCTTCGAGGTCGACCCAGAGTCCGACAAGGTGCTGCGGCACAAGCCGGCGCGGCTGAAATTCAGCCCGTCGCTGACGAAAGCGGTTGCCGACGAGGACCTCGCGGACCCGCCCGAAGCCGACGGCATTGCAGCACTGCCGGCGGCTATCTCGGCGGCGGTGTCGAACTGGTTCGCCCGTCGAAACTGGCGGTTCATCGGCATCGCGCTCGGTGGCGGGGCAGCGGTCTACCTCGGGACAGTCGCGGCGCTGGGCTCGTCGATTATCGGGCTGGGGCTGGCGACGTTGCCGGCGTTGATCGACGGCCACGAAGCTCGGGATGGCTCGCTGGAAGTCGACTGGGGACCGTCCCACTGGAACGACGTGCAGGCACAGGTCCAGACCGAGCGCCACGAGTACGAAGAGCGCAAGACCTTCGACCAAGTTCTCGAAGCGGTCACCGAACTGGAATGGTCTGACCACGAGCAAGGCCAGCAAATCGTCGACCGCGTTCGCACGGAGATTCAGAAAGCGCTCGACGACGAACACGGCGGGAACAACCCGTCAACGAACCTCTCACCGTCGTCGCCACAACAGGGAGTTGATGCGGATGACTGACCCGATGGCGGCTGTCAAGGACAGTCTGGGCCGGTGGTACACCGAACCCGGAACAGTCTCTCGACTCGCTGAACTGCTCGTTCGGGGCTCTGTTGCGGGAGTCGCCGGATTCGGCGTTGCAATTGGGTTGAAGGCAACACTCGGGACTGAATTTCTGGCTGGGATGGGAATCGCAGTTCCAGCCATTTGTGCGCTAAAAGTTGCGTTGCCCGAGGACTACCGGGGGGTTGATGCGGATGACTGACCCGATGGCAGCCGACGGGCATCACGCGCTCAAATGGCTCGCGAGCGACGACGGGTCGGTCGACCGCTCGTTCGCAGCTGGGCTCGACTCGCTTCGCGCCCAGCAGCGGCACCTGCAACAGTCCCTTCGCGACGGCTTCCAGACTCGCACCGAGGTCTTGGAGTGGTGCCACGCCGTCGACGTGGTGTCGGGCGGCCAGACCCCGGAGACGTGGCACGAGGACCTCGTGAAAGACCGCTGGGAAGTCGCTTGCCTCATAGCAGATGCGGACGACCGGGTCGCAATCTGTGACCAGGCACCCCGCGACGACGAGACAGCCGATGCGTTCCGGCGGCGGCTCATTCGGAAGGTGCTGCTGCCGGCGTTTCAGGACGCCACTGAACTGCTACGTGAACGGGTCGGGGAGTTCTCGGATGAAGAGGGCGTCAAAGACGCCGAACGGATTCAGTACGTCGCTGGGCGGCCACGATTGCATCAGCGCGCGGTCGAACAGCACGGGATGCTGCGGCGGACGCTACGGGACCCGCCCGGCGTCGAATCGGAGGTCATGGCGTGGGCAGAGGATATCATCCACATGACCGAGGGCCACGTCCGCAGCGGGTTCATCGAGGACGTGCTGGACCGCCACGGCGACTGGTGGCACTCGCTGACTCGCGGGCCGTCAGTCCGGCTTGAGTGGCTGCTGGCCGGCGAGATATTCCCGGCGATGAATGCCACGCTCTCAGAGTTAGTGACCAACAGCAACGAACTGGCCGACGTTGCTGGCCGCGCCAAGGAGGTGCCGCCGGGATAATGGATATCGAAGCCATCCGGGCGGCCCGGGCTCGCGAACAGGACGCGGCGTCACTCGTGGAACTGGCCGAACCGACGATCTTCGAGCGCGTCCAAGACGCCGTCGACGACGGGGAGATCGACACCGAGGACGCGACGCAACTGACCACCGAACTGGCCGACGAGCGGGCCGGGAAGCTCCTGAAACTGGCGTCGTTCCGGGCCGCGGGCATGGCGGTCAACTGGGACGGCGTCACCGACCAAGAACGCGCGCTCGTCGAGGACCTCGTTGCCCGGCTCGAAGAGTGGCGCGACTCGGTGACGCCGGCCACGGAGGACAGCGATGACTGACGAGTTGTCCGACCGGGTCGCTCAGTATCTCCGCTGGCAGGTCAGCGACAAGGTGGCGCTGCTGGCCCAGCGCTATCCCGACGACACGTCGCTGACGCTGGACTGGACGGACCTCGCTCGGTGGGACCCAACGCTGGCCGAAGATATCCTCGATGCGCCCGATTCGATGCTTGAGTACGTCGAAGCGGGGATTCGAGACACGCCGCTGCCGGTCGACACGTCGCTGGGGCAGGCGACTCCGCGCTTCGAGAACCTGCCCGAGTCACACACGACCGCGCCGGGCGAGTTCTCACCGTCGGATCGGCGCGGGCAACTGCTGGCGCTGGAAGGGCAGGTCGCGAAGCGAACGCAGGTGCAACCACGGCTTGTCGAAGCGGCCTTCGAGTGCCAGCGCTGTGGCACGCTCACCCGGATTCCGTTCGAGCCCGGACAGTTCATCGAGCCCTTCGAGTGCGTCGGCTGCGAGACGCAAGGGCCGTTCCGCATCAACCCGGACCAGTCCCGCTACGAGGACTATCAGAAGCTCCTGTTAGAGAATCCCAGCAGCGCGGCGCTGGGTGGCGATACCTCGGATATCATCGCGCACCTGCAGGGCGACCTCGCGGGACACGGCGCTATCGCGAACTGTCAGGACGTTGTGCTCGTTGGTGAACTGCAGTTCCGCGGTGGCGGGCCGATTCCCGAGCCACAGGTCGTTGTGAACTCCGTGCAAGCGGCCGGCCAGACCTATCAAGACGCGGAGTTCACGGCTGACCAGCGGGACCTCTTCGAGCGCCTTCGCGAGCGGCCGGAGTCGTTCGACGTGGATATCGAGGACCCGTCGACGGCCGACGTGCTGATGGCGGCCGCAGCGCCGAAGTTCGTGTCGGGCTCGCACCCACGGGACCGGCAGGTCGTTCGCGGGCTCGTGCTACAGCTGGTCAGCGCGTCGACGTTCGACGGGCCGGACGGCTCGCACTATCGGGGCGACGTTCACGTCCTGTTACCCGGCGACCCGGGGACAGGAAAGTCCGTGCTGGCGAAGTGGGCCGCGGCGGTCGCGCCCCGGTCGGCGTTCGCGAGCGGCGAGCGCGTGTCGGGTCCGGGGCTGACCGCGGCGGCGGTGAAAGACGACTTTTCCGACGGTGGGTTCAGCATTGAGCCCGGCGTGCTGGTCCGCGCCCACGAGGGGATCGCGGTCGTCGACGAACTGGACAAGGCCGGCGATGATGCCATCGAGAAGATGCACTCGGCGCTGGCCGACCAGATTTTGCCGCTGTCGCTGGGCGGCCAGTCGATGACCCTACCAGCCGAGTGCGGGCTGCTGGGCGTGTGCAACCCGCTCGGCGGTCACTTCGCTGGCGACGAGTCGCTGGTCGACGCGCTGGGCATCAACAGCCCGCTGTTGTCGCGGTTTGACCTTATCATGCAGATGCGGTCGAAACAGGACCGCGAACACGTCCGAGAACTGGCCGAGTCGATGATACGGACGTGGTCGGCATCGCTGAAAGACGCGACTGGGCAGGCACTCGACACGGCTGACGCCGATGCTATCGACCCAGTGCTGTCGATGGACCAGTACCGCGCGGTCCTGCTGCGGGCGCGACAGTTGCATCCGACACCCGCGAACGACAGGGTCATCGAGGCGCTGGCGGCGTGGTTTGAAGAGCAAAAGATGGCGCTGCCCGAGCGCTATCGCGATGCGCTCGCGGACGCGGACGGGCAGTACCACGGGCCGCCCGTGCCCGTGACCGCCCGGAAACTCGGGGCCGCACGCCGTGTCGCACAGGCGGCCGCTCGGGCGAACCTGCGTGAAGAGATTACGATGGCGGATGTCGAGGTGGCGAAGGAACTGGTCAGCCGGTCGCTGGCCGACCTCGATATCCCGATTGTCCACAACGCCGGACTCGGCGGTGGTGACGTAAACCGCCGTGAACCGGCTGATTTGTCTGGAGTGAGCTAACGATGTCACAGAGAAAACCAAAGGCAGAACAGGACGGATTCACCGAACAGACACGACAGGGCGCACAAGTCGTCCACGGATGCGACCCGCCCGGTGACTGGGATGACGACGCCGAGATGATTCGGACGCGGTTCGATATCCCAGCGTTTGATCCAGAAGCGTTCTATCCACGGGAGGGGGCGGCGCTGTCGGGTGTGTACCCGGATTTCCTCGTCCATATCGAGAACTCCGCAGACGGCCCGTCGACGGTGAACTCCCCGGGCGCATCACTGACGATGGTCGAAGCGCCGAAGGGCTCGGGGAAGTCCACAGCTGCCGACCAGTTTGCCACATACCAGATGGAACACAACGACGAGCGCGTCGTCAGGAACGGCCGGCAGAAAAGCTCGGACTGGCGGCGGATGGCTGACTGGACGACGCTGTGGCTCCCCAGCGGCGTCGACGTTGATGGCCGGTGGATGGAAGCCGTCGACCGCGACGATCCCGATCCCGACGAACTCTGCCGGGACGTGCGATACTACTCGGATGTCCTCGAACTTGTCGAGCGGTTGCAGAACCACCCGAAAGGAACGTACAACGTCGTGTTCCCGGACCCGTACTTCCGCAAGTGCGAGGACGCGCTGTCGACGGCGGACACAACGGTCGAACACCCGACGTTCGTCCCCAAGAACGAGCCGAACCCCACGCCGGCATCGCACTGGTGGTTCGGGTTCCTCGCGGCACGGACCTTCGACGGCCTGCGCGTCGATAGCGATGGCGACCGCAACTGGATGACCGCCCACATCGACGAGTTCGGAATGCTCGCACCGGAGTCAGCGCCGGGTGGCGAGTCCGGGCACTGGACGCATCAGTGTATCAAAATCATGGCCGATATCGCGAAGGAAATGCGGTCGGCCGGCCTGTCGCTGGTCGGCTACGGCCATCATGAAGAGGATGTTCACAACCACTGGCTCAAAGAGTTCGATTTCTGGGTCGAACTCTCGAACCACGACTGCGGGAACCGTACGACCAAGACAGAGGCACCGAAGCCGTTCCGGGACCTCGAACAAGACCAAGACCTGCTGTCGAAGCGACCGAAGGGCTTCGGGCTGTGCTACACTGGTAGCCGATTCTCGGAGTTTCAGTTCTCCGATCTGGGCTACCCACACGACACGCCGGAGTTCCAGTTGCGGCTCGGGATTCCAGAAGCCGTCGACGTGTCGACCAGCGACGACGGCGGCATGATCGTCGATGACCTCCAGGTGGCGACCGACGACGATGACCAGCCGACAATTCTCAACGAGTACCGCGCGGCCGGTGGCGCTGTGCACGAGCTGCGTGTCCTCGCGCCCGGCGACGGCATCATCGATATCTCTGGTGACGAGCCTGAGGTGCTCGAAGCGCTGTCGAGCCCGTATGCCGATGGCACGTTCCCGGAGAACCCGATCACAACGACCCAGAATCACTATGATATCATGTTCAACCCCGACGGTAGCACGGAGATCGTGGCGGCGCGCATCCCGAGACGGACTGGGCCCGGCGCGACAACGGAGGTCGTGGCCGATGACTGACCCAGCAACGCCGCTGGTCGTATCCGATATCGAACGGCCTTTTACGTTCACGACAACCGGCTGCGGCGGCCCGGCTGGCGGCCGCGGCGGCACCGATCACCGCGAGCGGACAAAAATGTCCGTTCGTTACGCGCGCGTATCTGGAACAGGAACGGAAGGGGGGACCCCCCTGAACGCTGTTGGAGGTGATTCTGATGGACAGTGATGACCTGCCACTGTCGAGTGAACAACTGTCGATTGTCGGCATGGCGCTGGCGGTCGTCATCGTGTCCGTCGCCGCGCCGATGGTGTTCGCGCCACAGTCGAACGCGCCCGACGACGCGAACAGTGGGACAGTCTACTCGACGCCGACTGGCGACGACCAACAGGCAGAGTCAGCGTCGACGCCGACCAACCCAGCCAGCAATCCGTTCGACGAACTGAGTACCGCGCCGCGCGACCCGGACGAACCACTGTCGACCGTGCCAGAGACGCACGTCGAGAGTAACACGACCGAACCGTCGCTGTCGGCATCGGCGGGCGCACAGACACTCCGGGCGTCGACAACGACCGTCGACGGCGAGCCCGCGCTGAATCTGACCGACGACCGCACGCATGACGGCCGCTGGGTCGGCGTCTCGACGGACTGGCTCAAAGACCAGCACGGGTCGGTGCCAGCCGTCGTCGGTGTCGTGCATGAATCTGGCAAGGTGTATCAAGAAGAGATTCACGTCCGCAACGGCGAAGCACAGTTCTGGGTCAGCGGGTTTTCGACGAACACGATCACGTTCGGCGGGACACTGCAGATCGACGGCCAGCCGGCGACGACCGGCACGACCCACCTGTATGAGGTTCGGGACCTCGACAGTGCGACGGACCCAGAAATCACGCTCACTGGGCAGGTCAACACCGAACGCGACACGAAACAGGTCATCGGCGCGACCGACGGACAGTCGATTCCGCTGGCGGTCGCTGGCGATAACCTCGCGCCACGGAACCCGGAAGTGACGTTTACGGGCGTGACCAAGACGACGAGTGACGCGGGACTGTTCTCGACAACGCTGTCGGACGGTGGGACTGTCGACTACAGCGTCGACGGGAATCAGCCGGCCACAGATGTCTCGGCGACGTTCATCGGCAAGTCAACAACGAGTACGGGAAGCCTGTCACACACCGGTCTGTCTGACGGGGCGACGATATCCTACACTGTCGGTGGGAACATCCCCGCAAACAACGCTGCAGTGACGTTTTCGGGATACTCGTCTCGGTCGTCGCACTCGATTACCGGAACTACCGGGTCATCGGTTACTCGGTCGCTCCCCATGACCGGGAATCGAGAGCCAACGGACGGGAACGGCAACAATCCAAGCGTCACAGTGACCGGCCATTCACCCACCATGACAGAGACGGCCGGAGATAAATCCGGTACGTCACAAACGTTCGACGGTAGCAGCACTGTGACACTCGACTGGACGCCGCAAACATCCGGGTCAATCAACGACATCCACTTTTATGTCCAAAGTTCGGAGGGCAATGTCTATGGTAAGGAGATCAACATCTATGACTCGGACGGCAATACAATAACCTCAACTGGCGAAGTGGTGGTGAAAGAGGGGCAGGGAGTCAAAAGTCTCGACAATTCGATTAAGTATGATAGCTATAATGGAGACTCTGTCCAAGCCGGAGAGACATATACTATCGAATTTGTGCCAGACTCGATCTCAACCGCCAGCATGGAGATTGCGCCGTGGGTTAGCGCAGATGTCAAACCCTCGGTAAACAGTGTCAGCGTCTCTACGAACGACGGCGCATCGGCATCGTTTGGGTCGCTTGCCGACGGCGAGACCCAAACCAAACGACTCGACCTGTCCACAGCAGCGTCATCTGTCGATATATCTACGGACACAACGGGATCGGCATCTGTCGACTACGATATGTCCTATACTGACCGGACTGCCAGCAAGAACCCGCGCATCGATCTCGATGGCGACGGGAACGCCGATGCCAGCTACAACGGTATCTTGATTGACTCGCAGTCGGCCACCGTGGACGCATCGAACATCCCGACAGGCTCACACACGGCGACGGTCATGACCGACGGTGGACAGGTCGACGCCGATATCGATTACACCGAGCGGACGGCCACAAAGAACCCGTCGCTCGATATCAACAACGACGGGACCGCTGATGCGTCCTATAGCGGCGTCCTGATGGACGGCGAGACGGTCACGCGCTCGGTCACGGATATTTCACCGGGCAGTCAGACTGCACAGGTGTCGACCGGCCACAAAGTCGGCGTCGAAGCCGGCTCAACTGTGACGACGGTCACGCAGGACCCGTCGCTTGATATCGACAACGACGGCACGGCCGAAGCCGAGTACATCGGCCAACTCGCCGACGGCGAATCCCAGACCGTCCAAATCAACGAGTTCGACAGCGGCGTGACAGAGGCACTCGTCGGCACGCAATCGGGCGCTGTCGACGTGAATATCGGCTACACGGAACGCACTGTCACCGAGGACGCTGGCGTCATCATCAACGGCCAGCCGGTACGGATGTCGGGCACGCTCGGCCAAGACGACACGGCGACACTCTCCGCGAATAGCAGCTGGCTACAGTCCGGCCAGAACAACGTCACCGTCGTCGCTGGCGACGGCGACACCGGCAGCGATGCTCCCGCGCCCACCGTCGAAGTCGATTACCACCACGAACTGACGACACAGCGGGCTGTCACCTTCCAGAACGAAGCGTTCAGCGAGCGCTACAATATCTCTCGCACGTACCTCTCCAGCCGCGAGAGTGCCACGCTGACGATTCCCCACGCCGAGAACATCATCTCGCTGCGGACGCTGGAAGTGCGGCTCGACCAGTCCGGCGGCTGGACCGAAGTGCCGGCGTCGGCGCGGTCTATGCAGGGCACGGAACTGCAGGTCGACATTGCCGCACTGACCGGCGGCACCGTTCCAGAGGGCACGACCGTCGAACTCCGGTCGGTCGGCTCGAAGATCGACGTGCATAACGGCGCGGTCACGGTCATGCAAGCCACGCCCGTCGGGACCGACCTGAACTCGCGGGTCCGGCTGGACAGCTGGGCGAGTGATGCCTACATCAGCGTCGGGAATACCTCGCAAGCCCAGCAACTCCATTACGGCGTCAACGAGAGTTATTCGGCGGAAGGCGACTATGCCGAACTCTCGACGGGCCACGAACAGCGGGTTCACTTCCCGGAAGCGGTCAGCGGGAGCGAGGTCGGCGTCCGGGCCGCACCGGTCCAACTCTCGCCGGTCAACGGGACCATTCGGGCGAGCGTGCCCGAACAGCGAACGAACGCCACCAGCCCGGCGTTCACCGTCGACCCGGGCCAGCGGGCCGGCGAGTCGTTCACTGTCGAATATCTGGGCGCGACCGAAGAGACGTGGTACGGCGTCTATGAGGTAGACACCAGCCAGCGATTCGACCGCGTGCAAGGCCGTGAGCCGATGACGGTACCCAAAGACAGTATCGATTCCGTGGTGCGGGTCAAAACGGCATCGGCACCGACAGCGAACCCCGGCGGCGCGTCGACGATCTTCGGCGCGGCCGACCAGGGCAACCTCGTCGGGCTGGTCGCACTATTCGGGTCGATTGCGATGCTGTTCGTGATCGGCCGCCGGCCCGAGCGCTCGCGTGAGGTTGTCGATTCGCTCGCGACCAGCGCTGGGTCGGCCGCCGGACAGCTGCCCCGCGTCGGCGGGCTCGTCGAGGACGGTGTCGTCAGCGGCATCGAAGCCCTCGGTGACGCCATCGTCACGCTGGGCGAGAACACCATATTAACGAGCGCCGTCGGCGCGGCGACACTGGTGGCCGCCATCCAGTCGGGCTACATCGATATCGGGCCGGAACTGGGCGCGATGCTGGCCGTCGCCGGTATCGCCCTCGGGTCGCTGGTGGTCCTGCAGCGGGCCGGCGAGTTCACGACCGCTCGGTGGATTGCGATTGTCGGCATCAGCGGCGTCGTGGCACTGCAGGCACTCGGTGAGGGCGACCTGCTGACGGCACTGGTGAACTCCGATGCGTTCGTGATCGTGCTGGTCATCGCCGGCTACGCGGTCATCCAACTCGTGCGGGAGTACCGCGCGAACAACTCGCCCGATGACGACCAACCGCAGGTCAATATCATCGCTCGTGGCAGTGGCGGCAACGGAGGGAGTGACGACTGATGTTCGACTGGTTCGGCGCACTCGTTGCGGAGTTCGGAAAAGAGGTCGCGCTGGTCACAGCTGTCGTGTACGGCGGCTACAAGTTCCGGCGCATCAAGAGTATCATCGGCGGACTGGTGGCGGCCGTCGGCACGGTCGCAACATTCGGCGCGCTCACTGTCGGGGCGCTCGTGCTGGGAATGGCGACGGGCTGGATTAGCGTCGACGTGGGCCAGATGATCGGTGATATCGTCGCTGGGGCTGGCACCGCGTGGGACGTGGCCGGGAAAGGGGCCGTCGACTGGCTCACAACGGAGGTACTGTAATGGCGGATCTCGGTGGCGTCGAGGACGACCCGGACTGGGCGGCCTTCGCGAACCTTTCGCCGGTCGCACAGACCTGTCTGTTGCTGGTCGACGCCCACGACTGCGACGGCTGGCGCGGACTCATCGCACAGAAAGCACAGGAGGGACTCGACACCAGCGAGCGCCATGTGCGGCGCACGCTGTCGGAACTGGAAGCGGCGGGGTTGGTCGAAGCGTCGGGACCGAACAAGCGCCGAGAAACGTACTCGGTGACTGAGGACGGCCACGAGGTGCTGGCCGGGATGCGGGACAGTCTTGACCGGGCGCTGGGGGGAGACTCGTGATTGTGCCCGAGGGCTCGTGGGTTACCGAAGCCCGCGGCCACCCACGGAAGCTCGGTGCGCTGGTCGTCGGGCTGGCGCTCGTGGGGATCGGCGGCCCGGCGCTGTGGTGGCTGGGGCTCGCGCTGTCGAGTTTTGCTGTCGGGCAGTTGGTAGCCTACTGGGGCGATGAAACGGACCCGGCCGTCGACCGGAGGGCAGTCTGATGTTCGTCGACAAGCTCGGTCGGTCGAGCACCCGCGGGCTTTCGAGGACTGGTCACTCTCGGTCACGGTCGTCGCGGTCGTGTTGCCGGTAGTCCCACCGATGGAGAACACCCCACCGTTTCCGCTGAAAGAGCGCCCCCTGTTTCGAGTGTTGTTGTGGGCCGTCGCGACGGCGATGACCCAGTCCGATAACGCGCGAAAATGCCTGTGTTGTGAACCTGATAGGATTGCGTCTCTCCCCATGGGCCGTCTACTGTCTCGCCCACTGTGTCTCCCTCTTCGTTCAGGGCCCACCACCCCGTGTGCAAGATGACTCTTCCCACTGGTCCTCGAGTCAGTCCTCCTCCACTGTCACCCTGGTGGCCGCCCACCCAGTCGTCGCGATCTCGCTTTCACTCTGGCTCTGGCCTGGCCCACTATCCCACCGTCGACGACGTCCACTGCCCCACTGGGCCACCACTGCCGGCGGCCCGTTGCTGTGTCGCCAGCTTGTCGGTCTCACCTTCGCGTCTGTCTAGCCATCCTGATAGTTCGCCCCTCTTGGGGGTCGCCCCCTTGGCGCTCGTCTGAAGCCCACTTCCGGTCGGCTCTGGCTTCACCTCCGTATTGTCGTATTGTCCCCCTTCTCTTTGGACAAATACCCCAACAATACACGAGCGGCAGGAGATGCAGAATTAATTAAATATCCTCTAATCAATTCTAAGGCTATAACTGATGTGTGTACGCTTATTTTCGCGTTTCAGAAGTCAATATATGGTTTCAGAGCCTTTGAGAGCGATGATAAACGGCAGTATAACCCAATTTTTGAGGGTGAAAGTCAGCAATTAGAGTGTGTACACCCCTCAGAAGTGTGGACACGGCGGATTTCAGCATATTAGCAATTATTGGCTCAATTTCACCGCTCTATAGAGTGTGGACACCCCTTAGAAGAGTGGACACGCTGGATTTCAGCCGATACTCGATATTTGGCCCTCTACTCACCCTCAAAGAGTGTGGACACTGCGATAGGCGTTCTGAAACACCATATTTCAGCCGATACGGGGTTTTAGCCACGCATAGCTTGGTGCGAAAGCGGTATATTGCCACGTAGAAGTCTTGACACGGGACATCTAGGATTTAGCCGGGGGACTACGAACAATCGTCAGACAACCCCTCTGATTCTGATATTTCTCTCAAACAGGCTGCCCCTGCGAATAAGAACTGTGAATACAGCAGAGAGTGAGCAAAGAGAAGTAGACCGCACCTACAACCATGTTCCAACCCGGCTCAAGATTGGTACTGACCTGCACCACCACTATCATCGAGTTGGTCGTACATCGACTCGGGGAAGGGCAAGCTCTGATAAATGTTGTATGGACAGAACGATTTGCCGATGCAGTGTCGCTGCATATCGTGGTTGTCACAGTTCATTGGGAGCGGGGCTTCCCCGTCAATCTCACCGTGCCGCAATTCATAACGAGCTTGATAATCGGTGGTTTCTTCGTCGTACCAGTCCCACTTGCTTTCGAAGAGGTCGTGGATGTCATCAACCACTGCGTCTTCGCGCTGGGACTCGATCAACTCACCCCCGGAAGTGTAAGCCCCATTTATATACCAGTCTCTCATCACACTCAGACAGCATGATAACTGACCGGTCGGTGTTCCGTGACGACTGGTTGCCCGACGTCCAGCATCGAGAGGCCGAGATGACCGTCTTGACCGACGCACTCACGCCAGTGTTGGAGGGAGTTCGTGCCGAGGACGTCCTGCTCCACGGGCCACAAGGTGTCGGCAAGACCGTGCTGACTCGGGCTGCCCTCGACCGACTGAATCGACAACAGCCGACGCCGTCGGCACACGTCCACTGTCTCGGTACATCGACAGCCGGCATCGTCCGTTCCATCCTCCAGGAACTGCCCGGCTCAGATCCAGCACGAACCACGCCCCAGGAAGAGCTCATCGCGACGCTGCAGGAACGGGTGTCCGAGCCCACCGTCGTCGTCCTGGACGAAGGCGACGACTTACCAGAGGCGGACGTCCTCGATGTCCTCCGACGGGTGCCCGATATTTCGTGGATCGCCATCTGCCACGACGAAATCGACTGGCTCTCTCGCGTCGACGAAAGCACTCGCCACGGACTGACCGACCGCAGTCTGCAACTGGATAAGTTCACAACCAGCGAATTGACCGATATCCTTGAGGCCCGCCAGCGAGTCGGCCTGGAGGGTGGCGCGATTTCACGCGGGCAACTGCGGATGCTCGCCGACGGCGCGGCCGGTGTGGCTCGCCGCGGGATCTTCGCGCTGCGGGCCGCGGCCGAGCTGGCGACCGAGCGTGGTCACACGACTATCGAGGACGTCGACGTCGAGGACTCGTTCGACCGGGCGCGCCGGCAGCTGCGCGAGCAGGCACTGGAGAGTCTGCCGTTGCACCATCACATCCTGTACGAGATCATCCGCCGGAAAGGAGAAGTCCAGACAGCAGCCATCAACGACCGCTACGACGCGATTTCTACGGTTGCTTACGACGGATACGACCAGATGCCCATCTCGAAGCGGGACCGGCGCACGAAACTACAGAAGCTCGTCGACTACGACCTCGTCGACCGCCGTGACGAGGACAGAAAGCGGGTTTACTGGGCCTGTGACCGCTCTATTTCATCGCCGCTGGATCTGCAGGTGCCCGTGCCGTAGCTTTTGATGGGTAGATAATGCCACAAGAATTACTAACCCGGAGTTGATAGAACTAAGTACCGATAACGCCGTGGGCGGCCCATGACCCTGCAGGGCGTGAACAGCGCCTTAGCCCGTATCTCTGTGGAGATTTCGCTTGATTTCGGCAGGTTTTGGGCGAGTGGGTGGGAGGCCAAACACGGGCCGGTACTCATCTCGTGAGTTCGTGCTCCAGATGTGAGAGTGCCCAATGAGAGCATTCTTCTATACTGGCTTCTGCCCCGAAGTGGTCCAGCCACGGTGTCCCGCCTTTCCTTTCCTCTGAGACAGCGCCAGCTAAGCAATCAGCCGCCTGCACGCCGTCAACTTGCCTGGACGAAACACACTCCACATCGATTCCTTCTGTGAACTCCTGGATTAGGTCACAGAGTTCATCAGATTGCTTCGTCGACCGAAATTGGTCCGCATAAAACTCAGTTCGGCCATTCCCAGTGAGTTCGTTTAGAATTTCAATATATGCAAAAGCCCGAATGGCGATATCCCAGACTGGTGGAAATGAGACATCCTGAAACAGTTTGTAGTGGGAGTCGAGAGTGGTGAAATTCGACATTTCGAACACAGCAAACCCAAATTCGAGATCGGCTTGATTATCGGCCAAGCAATCCATAAACCGCCGCTTTTCATTCGGTTCCATCTCGTACCACTTCGCTTCGTCCATATACTGGATATTCCGGACGGCGCGCTTCGGACACCGGTAGCAGTCGTGCAGATCTCCCCCTACAACCGCAACAGTCACGACATCACAGGTTTCGTTTAGAAGGTTCCTGAAATCGCCGGAAATGTCGCCGTAGTAGGGCATCAGTGAAGTGGACCAATGGTTGGGCCGACCATGCTAAGAAGGTTCGCAAACCGCGGTAAAAGTGGTATAAGCAGTCGTACCCCTCATTCCCGACACACAGTTCGGACTGGTATACGACATCGTATCTGGCCAACTTATAGTTTGGAACTTCCCCTAGAAATATACCGATACAACATATAGTTGGGATATGGCTGTCCAAGACCAATACCTCAAAGACATGGCCGCGGAAGCGGAGTTTACTTACGACGAACTAAGTCAAACCGCTGACAAGCTAGAAATGGTTATTCAAAGTCGGCTTCACAAGCATTTCAAGAATTCTCGACTTCGGTCTGGATACGATCACTGGCTGGGGGAGGGAATGGAGGGTGTTTGGCTGGCTTTCAACGAGGCCGAATTGGCGAACGAATTTCGTGAGGCAGGATACGATTACGACGCTGGGAAACTACGAGCTGTTGCATTTGCTCACCTGAAAGAGTTTCAGGACGATGAGATCACACTAGCTGTTCCTGGTACTCTGGCTCGGTCATACGAAGACTCCTTCTTCTATCCAATCAATATTCGTTACCCAGAAGGCTGGAAAGATGGCGAATGGCACACATTCCAACGGTTCCAGGAGCTTGTGTCCCGATATGATATGAGTCCAGCTGAGGCCCTCGACTACTGGGTAACTGAGAGGAGGAACAAGGAGCCATTCGAATGGGCAGGATACCGGGATGTCGATCCGGAAGCAGTCCGAAAGAACGTCCGCCAGGCGAAAGAGAAGTTAGATGATGATCAAAAAGGAGCCACTCACAAGAATGGCGACATTCACATTGTTCCGTGCGATGAGGTTCCAGCAGGAAATCCTCATGACCCAGAAAAAGACATGTTCTACGTGCCAACGGAGGCACAAGCTGAAGATATGAGCTCGTAGTTTAGATCGGTAGGGGCCGATATACTGACCGATACTGAGGCACTAAGGCCAATCTCAGCATCCACTCTGACTAACCAACACCCGGCGGCGATAGCGACTCAGTGTTGGTTAGCGAACCCCACCCCCCGGAACTACAAGGCCCTTTTATTAGTTAGTATCACCTAATTACCAGTGTATGGCCGCAACAGAGGCGCAGACCGTCGAATTACATGATGGGACAAAACTCGACGTCCAGTACCTCGGTGCGACCGGCGACGACACAGCTGAGTTCGAAGTTGAACCTCAGGCTGCTGACGACGCGCGCCGCTGGCGACTGGAAATCAACCGTACAGGTGGCTACGAGGTCGTTGAGTCGTGGGACGATGGCGTTGAGGCAAACCTCGACGCGCCCGACTGGGTCCACGAACTTGTTGATCGTGCTATCTGAATGGACAGTTAGACACCGGTTCTTTTCGTAATACTCGCCTACCCCCGGAAGTCCAAGGGGGGTTTACATACCAGTCACCCATCAGCTACGGGTACGTACTCGCGCCGTTGTGGGACCTGCCTCACCAGGTCCCGGCGCGGGGTCGCGGTCAGTCAGCAGGTAAGTTCAGGAACCACCGCAACCCATGCAAAAGGCACGCAGTTCAACAAAAAGGTAGAGGTATCGCTGTCGCGCTCAGGCCGTCGCGACCTGAGTCAGCTCCGGCAATTGTTGTCAGTAAGTTAGCCATTATATTTTATCGCTCTTGCGAAGGAGATTGTTGATAGCGAGAGCAGCGGCTGAAAGTCGAAGAGGGCAAGGGCACCGCGCTAGCGGTGCCCGATATGTTCCCAATAAGCCGGTTCGTGTCGGAATCGGCTGCAGCG
>NZ_JAAOHT010000025.1:0-46413 GCF_011440255.1 Haloarcula sp. JP-Z28
CCCAGTATCGCGTGGGCGTTTCGCGTCGTGTTCTCGATAGTCGTGTTCCCGCAGACAGTCGAGAGACCGACAACATCGATTGCATCGTGACCGAGCGCCATCGCCAGCATGACCGCGTCGTCGCAGCCAGGGTCCGTATCAAAGAAGACTTTGCGTGACATACCTCCGAAATTCCGCCCATCGGGTCTTAAAGGCTGGTACGTACCGGATGTAACACGGAAGCACCGCTGTAGACAGACCTGTGGACGATCTGTCGGGCCATCGTCGCTACCACAATCGGTGTGTCGGAATGTGTGGCCGACAGATCAGGTGTGTCCGTCAACGCCGTCTTATACTGGCCAGGCGGTGTAATAGCAGGGGACAGCAAAGAGTAGGTCCATCCCCAGAGTCGAAATCCGAGCCACGGTTCGAAGGGACGAGGCGAAGTTGGTCGTTCATTACAGACAACAGTCAGTATCCGGAAATAGTACGTCTATCACAAATTTTAACTATATAGTCATAATACTGTACGGGAAGTGATGAACAGAAATCACATACGACCAGTACTACTCAGCGTACTACTCGTTCTGTCGGTTGTCAGCACCGGCTTCCTTGGAAGTGCCGCTGCTGTACCGAGCGAGCAAAACGAGTTGGTAACGGCGAATAGCCAGACAGCGACACAGACAGCCGCAGCTGGTGGGGCGACCTGTCAGCTTGACAGTAGCTGTCCAGTGCCTGATAATTCGGTCGATCTCAACAACAGTGGGGCCGGGGTCGACGTGTTGATCGACGGGAGTCATCAGGGCTCGACGTTCACGAAGTTCGCAAACCGACTCAGCGAACGCGGGTACGACGTCGACACGAAACGGTCGACGACCGGCGGGCTGACCTCGTGGAACAGTTCGGCCGCGAACGGGCTGTCGGACTACGACGTGGTCGTTATTCCCGTCCCTCAGACGGCCTATAGCGAGGCCGAACAGGATGCGATCGACGAATACGTCAGAAACGGCGGCAGCCTGTTCGTCGTCGGGGATTGGACCTCACCGCTACAGGGTCACGCCGGCAAGCTCAACGACATCACCAACCCGTACGGACTCCACTTCAACGGCGAGAGCGACAAGTGGCTCCGGAACATTCAGGACCCGACCAACAAGACAGTCGAAGACTACGAGTGGCGAGTTGTGCTCCACAACACGGGCCAGCATCCGATAATGAACAACGTGGACACCGTGGAGTACGACGGCGTCAGTCTCAACGTGACCGACACGGACAACGGGACGCAGGCCCCGTTGCTGTACGGTGACAGCGATACCTACGAGTACACTTACTCCACGACAGAGAAGGAGTACCCCCGTGGCGAGCGCATCGTTGGTGCGGCCGCGACGTGGGATATCGGTGACAACGGCCGCGTCGTCGCCTTCGGCAGTCAGAAGTCGCTCACGACGTATCTCACCGACGAGTGGCAGGCCGAACACCAGCAAACCGATACGCGGCCGTTCCTCTTCCGGACGGTGAAGTGGCTGGCCTCGTCGGGCCACGTCGAGCGACCGGACAAGCCGGTCGCCGTCACCGGCGAGCGAGTCAAGGGCGGCGAGACGCCAGCAAACGAGACGATTGTGCTGAAAAACAGCGAAGTTGCCGCCGCCATCGGTACCGAGACGAACGGACCCTTCGGCACGCTGCCGGGCGGTATCTACGACGCCAACGCGTACGGGCTGACGACCGACCAGATCGGTGTCGCCGAGTTCGCGTTCAACAACTTCGGGACGTGGCCCGTCTACGAGTCCTTCGAGCGCCAGAACGCAACCGGGCCAAACGGCGCGGCAGTCGTCACCGCGACTGGCCACGTCAGCACGAATCCGAACGTCTCGATTACGACGACGTACACGCTGCCAGCCAACTCCAGCCACATCTGGATCAACACCACGATGGAAAACGGCGGCGACCAGCGCCTCCCGATCAACGATTCCGAGCGCCTCCAGAGCGGGGCCGCACTGAGTTCCGAGGGGCAGTCGACCTGGCTCCCTGGCTCGGGAACGATCGAAGAGACGCGCTCGCCACCAGTGAGTGCCGACACGCTCGACCAGCCCTGGGCCGCGCTCACCGGTGACCGCGTGAGCTACGGTGTCTGGGGCGGGAACGGCTCATTTACCTCGTACACGGGGTCCACAACCTGGGTTGACCCGTGGCTCGAACACCGCCTCGACCCCGGCGAAACGCGGTCAGCGGAGTTCGCTTTCTTCGTCGGCGAAGATGGGTCAAGTAGCGCGACCAGCGAGTACTACAACAAGCAGCAGGGAACCGAGACAGGGACGGTGACCGGCAGCATCGAGAGTACGGACAACGAGTCCGTCTCACAGGCTACAGTCACCGCCTCGAAGGACGACCGTGCGTTCACCTACACCGTCGGCTCGGAGACCGGAACGTACGAACTCGAACTCCCCGCCGGCGAGTACACGCTGACGGCCGATGCCAGCGGGTTCGCAGCATCAGAGCCCAAGTCCGTCACCGTCAGCGGCGGCGAAACGACAACCGCCGACTTCGACTCGCTAGAAGGACCGGCTCCCGTCAACGTCACCGCAACGATAGACGACGAGGGCGAGGTCAGCCCCGCCGATGCCCGGATTACGGTGCTCGACGGCGGCACCGCGGTCCAGACCGTCTACACCCGGACGACGCCGGCCGGCACGGCCTCGTTCCAGCTCCCGCCCGGTAACTACACCTTGGTGTTCAACCACGGGACGGGCTACATCGCCGAGCCGGTCGAGAAGAACATCTCGGTGACGCCCGGCGAATCGGTCAGCGTCAACGCGACGTTCACCGAGGAACTCGACCCAAGCGAACGCAACTGGGTCGGCATCGACCCCCACGCCCACAGCAGCGTCAGCTTCGACGGCAAGACGCCCATCGACAACTTCGTCGCCATTCAGAAATCGGCGGGCGTTGACGCAGTGTTCATCTCCGACCACAACGCCATCGGCGGCTGGGGGTCGATGCAGTCACAGGCACAGGAGCGCGACATCATGTTCGTCCGGAGTGAGGAGATCACCACGGGCGACCTCGGGCACTTCAACCCCTATCCGCTGCACGGCGAGGAGATGATTGATTCCGACAGGACCCTCGTGGAGTTCATCGAGGAGTCCCGCAGCCGACACAACGCGACGGTGTTCCAGATCAACCATCCGGGTGACCGCTTCGTCAGCCTCGACAGCGCGCCCGGACAGCACGAGGAGTACCTCCCGATGGTCGACGCCATCGAGGCGTACAACGGCCCGTACGGCGAGTCCGACGCCGCGAGCGTGCAGGGGCTGTTCACCCTCTGGAACAACGGCTACGACATCACCGCGACCGGGGTCAGCGACGACCACTGTTCGCAGTGCTTCCCGGCGAAATACGGGAGCGCCCGCACCCGGGCATACGTCGAGGGGACCGTCACGCCTGACAAGTGGGCCCAGTCAGTGAAAGACGGGCACACGTACGCGACGTACGGTCCGGCCGTCGAGTTCACCGTCGAGGACAGGATGCCTGGCGAGACCGTGAACACGACCGCCGGGTCGTCCGTAGAGGCGTCCGCAACGGTCCGGAACCTCGACGAACTGGCCTACGCCGAGGTCATTCGGAACGGCACGACCGTTTCGAACGTCACGCTCGACGGCACGAACGACACCATGAGCACCGACGTTGATATCGACGGGAACGCGTGGGTCGCCTTCCGTGTCGTCGACGAAGACGGCGACCGAGCGCTGACTAGCCCAGTCTGGATTTCGGCCGGTCAGCAAGCCGAATCCGGGACTGACGGCAACGGCGAGTCCGGCGGAGCCACGGCGACTGCCGCGCCAGACACCGAGGGCGAGTCAGCAGCAACGGCGGTGGATGACACTGCAACCGCGGAGTCAGAGACGACCGCCGCGTCCGGACCCGGGTTCACCGCCGTCGTCACGCTGCTTGCACTCATCGGTGCAGCGCTGCTCGCAACGCGGCGGAGGACCTGAGCCATGCGGGACACCAGCCAGCGACGGAGTCGGCGTGGGTTCCTCGGAACCCTCGCGCTGGCTGCGGTGACCAGCGCCGGCTGTAGCAGCCTCGGCGGTACACAGAACGGCCAGCCGGGCGAGACCGGAGCTGGCGGCTCGGCGGCAACGTCCGAGACAAGTGAAACGCCCGCACAGGCAGGCGATGGGGCACACCACGACGAGGCGCACGGCCACACGCACACAGACGGCGGTCACGACCACGGCGATGGACACAGCCACGACGGTAGTGACGACGAAGCCGATATCGCTGCCGACACCGAACTCGCCGCGTTCGAATCCCACCTGCGCGAGTGGTTCGTCGATATTGACTCCCTCGCCGTCGAAGACAGTCGCATCAGGCTGACCTACGTCACGAAGAGCACGCGCAGCCACGAACTCGCGGCCGGCATCGAGACGGTCGTCGTCTCGTTCATCCAGGCGTACACGGACGACTGGGGGGTCGAAGGCCTCGACGCGGAGGTAATCGAGCCGTCCGGCGACGTGATGGGCTACTGGCGAACCGAATCGCGGTGGGTCGAACCGGTCGCCGAGGGCCACGAGACGCGGACCGCGCTGCTCGAACGGACGCTCGACACGTACCACGGCCGCCGCACGCGCGACCACGACCACGCTGAAACCGACCACAGCGGGACCGAAAGCACTCACCAGCACAACGGAACCGAGCACGCAGACCACTGACGGCAGCGGTGTAGTCACTGCCGTCACCGTCGTTCTGAGAACGGGAGAGAGTACGATTCGGTTCGAAAAACGCCGTGTCGTTGCTCAGACTTTCAGCAACGACAGCAGGCTGACGCCGACATCGAAGTACTCGATGAGGCGATAGCCGACGAGGATTCCGAGGATTCCCATGACACCGGCGAGGTTCGGCGGGGCCGGAATGGGAACATCCAGCAGTCCGAACACGACGCCGGTAGCGACGCCGGTCATCGTCGCGACGATGACGAGTGAGAGATTCATCGGTCGGTCACCACTGCTCTACAGCGAGGACCCACGCAATCGGGTGTCGAAGCGCCCCAAAAGCGGCCGACGGGTGTGTTTGAAATGTGTGCCATTGGTGGCATATAGAACGGATTCGAGCGGTAAGTATGCTCCTCATCAGGCCAGCAATGGTTGGGAGTAGCACACACCAACCGCAGATAGGTCTGTAATACCAAGAAGTATATCCAGCTATCCGAATAAGGTATTTTCGAGAGATACATACTCATTTTCTAGGTTTGTCTCTAGTATATCTAGCCACGTAGAGAGTGAAAAGCGGTAAGAGCGGTTTCACTGTAGACACTTATCCCATTATGTATGCAAATAATCTTGAAGTAGAAGGCTATAGGGATATATACGCACAGGCTGAATACCGCCAGAGGAGCAACCACGCTCAGTATCGTCCGGGAGGCTGGCGTTTATAACCAAGCCACGGGAAGTGATGACGATGCAAGCCGTTCAGTTCGACAGTCACGGCGACCGTGATGTGCTTGAGTATGGCGAGTTTCCCGACCCCGAACCGGGCCGCGATGAGGTGGTCATCGACGTGAAGGCGGCCGCGCTGAACCACCTCGACATCTGGACGCGGCGCGGGCTCCCCGGCATCGACCTCGAGATGCCACACATTCCGGGCAGTGACGCCGCGGGTGTTGTCGACGAGGTCGGCGACGGTGTCTCGCGGTTCGAACCGGGCGACCGGGTGGCCGTCCTCGCCGGCAAGAGCGGCGGCGGCGACGAGTTCAGTCGCAAGGGTGACCAGACACTCGCGCCGGACTTCCACATCATCGGCGAGCACGTCCGGGGTGTCCACAGCGAGTACGCCGCCGTGCCGGCGGAGAATCTCACCCCAGTCCCCGAGGGCGTCGACTGGGAGACAGCCGCCGCATCGCCGCTGGTGTTCCAGACCGCCTGGCGGATGCTGCGCGACCGCGGCGACCTGAAGGCCGGCGAGTCGGTACTGGTGCTCGGTGCGTCCGGCGGTGTGGGCCACGCCGCCGTCCAGATTGCCGACCACGCCGGCGCTGAGGTGTTCGCGACCGCCAGCAGCCAGGAGAAACTCGATTACGCCAAAGAACTGGGTGCGGACCATACAATCAACTACGAGGAGACGGACTTCGCGGGCGAGATTCGGGACCTGACCGACGGCCGCGGCGTCGACATGGTCGTCGACCACATCGGCGCACAGACCTGGCAGGACTCGCTCAAGAGCCTCGTCAAGGGCGGCCGGGTCGTCACCTGCGGGGCGACGACTGGCGGCAACCCGGAAACGGACATCAACCGCATCTTCTGGAATCAGTTGCAGGTCATCGGCTCGACGATGGCCACCCCAGGGCAGGCTGATGAAGTGCTGGATCTGGTCTGGCAGGGTGAGATGGAGCCGCGAGTCCGCGAGACGCTGCCGATGAGCGAAATCGCCCGGGCACACGAGATAATCGAGGACCGCGAAGGCTTCGGGAAGGTCGTGGTCGTTCCCGACAGCGAACTGTAGGTCCGCCCTTCGTTTTTGTCGTTACTCCGCTCCGAACCGAGCCGTCGCGAACGCCTCGAAGGGAGCCGAGTACTGCATCAGCATTGTGCCGAGAATACTCATGAGAAGGACGTATGCGACGGTAAACGAGTAGACGGCGTTTGCCAACTCGGTCGACAGTGACGTGCCTGCCCCGGTCAGGGCAACGGCGGCGATAATCAGGGAGAACTCACCACGAGTGACCATCCCGAGGCCGACACGCATTGACCGGCGCGGGGTGAGGGCGTACGCACGGCCACTCAGATAGCCCGACAGGATTTTTGTCGGTGTCGTGACGACGATAGCGGCGACGACGAGCCCTGCGACGCCGGCGAACAGTCGCGGGTCGGTCTCGACGCCGATCCAGAAGAAAAACACCGCCGCAAACGTGTCGCGGAGGGGCTCCAGCAGTCGTTCTAGCTTGTGCGTGTGAGTGGTCGGGGCGAAGGCCATCCCGATGAAGAACGCGGCGACGGCCTCGCTAACGCCGATGGCGAGGGCAAGTCCGGAGATGAAAACCGTGATACCGACGGCTCGCACCACAGTAAACTCGTTCGAGGTCGTCTGTAAGGCCCGCTCAAACCATGGCGTCCCGTAACGGGCCAGCAGCAGGAGCGCGACGATGAATGAGAGCGCGACGCCGACAGAGGTCGCGGCGGCCCCGAGGTCGGACCCACCGGTGACGAGCGCGGCGGCGATTGTGAGATACACCGCGATGAACAGGTCCTCGAACACGAGCGTCCCGAGCATTGGGTTGGCCTCGTCGTTGGCGATCCAGCCGAGGTCGATAAGCGACTTCGTGATGATAGCTGACGAGGAGATGTAAACGATGCCGGCGACCAGAAAGGCCGCAAGCGGGTCCCGAAACAGCGCGAACCCGAGCACGAGCCCGACACCGAAGTTGATGCCGAGGTCGATAGTCCCCGCTCTGGTGATGCGCTCCCAGCTGTCCAGCAGCCGGTCCAGATTGAACTCCAAGCCAAGGAAAAACAGCAGAAAGACGATACCGAGCTCCGCGCCGAGTTCGATAAACTCCGAGGATTCGACGACCGGAAGACCGTAGCCAGCGACGGCAACCTGCCCCGCGACAGACGGCGACAGTACCATCCCGATGACAATGTACAACGG
Organism: Haloarcula sp. JP-Z28; assembly: GCF_011440255.1. Lineage (NCBI taxonomy): Archaea > Methanobacteriati > Methanobacteriota > Halobacteria > Halobacteriales > Haloarculaceae > Haloarcula > Haloarcula sp. JP-Z28. Next base: position 7,624 of record NZ_JAAOHT010000025.1, read on the forward strand.
GATCACCGACTTGTTCAGCCACACCGCGACGAGCGTAGCGGCTGCAACGGCGGCGAACAACACACCGATGCCGAGCAGGTCAGCCACGACAGCAGCCCCCCAGCGACTCGGTTCTGACCATCTACAGGTCCCCGGCCAAGAGCTTCTCAAATGACTCGCAGTTGTCGCGTTCGCCGATAACCACAACAGTGTCGCCGTCCTCGATTTCGACGGTCGACGTGGGGCCGGGAATGACATCGTCGCCGCGCTGTATCGCGACAACGGTGACGCCGGTTCGCTGGCCGACGTTAGCACCGGCCAGTGTCTCGCCGACCAGTGGCGAGTCCGCCTCGACCGCGTACCACTCGAGCAGCGTCCCTTCCGACAGCATCGTCTCGACGTGGCTGGATTCGACCGGCTGGAAGTACGCGCCTTCGAGTATCGTGCCGACCAGTCGGGCCATCCGGTCCGAGAGTTCGAGGAGTTTCTCGGAGTCGGCGTCCGCGCTCTCTTTCAGGTACAGTTCGCGAGTGCCCGTGTTGTGGGTCACGACGACCAGTTGCTGTCCACCGCCGATGTTTACCTCGTGTTTCTTTCCGACGCCGGGCAGGTCACTCTCGGTCACGTCCATACGCCGGGATTGCGTTCGACTGCGTATAAGCCTCTGTGCCCGGACCTCAGTTAGCGGGTCGCCGGCACCCGATAGGCGGGACCCAAAGGTATTAGTGGGTTCCTGCCAACGTTCAGGCAAGCCAACTTTCGCTAAAACAACTCAGCTTGTTTTAGCGTTGGGAGCTACCAATGCCACACGACACACTCCTGCTCATCGGTCGGGACACGTCACGCGCTACGCCCTTCGAGACACACGCTCGCCGCCTGCGCGAGCGCGGCGTAGCAACCGACGTGACGGTGCTGACCTACGACCACGAACCCCGTCGGGAGTTACGCGACGAACTGGTAGCCATCGATGCCGACCGCGTGTTCGCGCTGCCGATGACCGTCGCGCACGACCACTCAACAGTCACAGACGTGCCGGCGGCACTCGACGAAATCGACGCTGAAACGCACTACTGTGAACCAGTCGGTCGCAGCCCGCTACTGACCGAAGCGATCCGTGACCGTGCCGCCGCTGCGGTCCCGGAAGCCGCTGACTCCTCCGTCGCGCTCGTCGCCTTCGGCTCCAGCGGCAAACCGTATCAGCGGCAGGTGACGGAGTACCACGCCGAGCGCCTGCGCGAGCGCTCGGCCTTCGGCGAGGTCGAACCGTGCTATCTGCTCCAGAACCCGGCTGTCGAATGTGTCAGGTACAACCTCGCCCACGACCACGCTGTCGCCGTGCCGCTCTTTCTCGCGCCAACCGACGCGACCGAGTCACAGATCCCCGCCAAACTCGACCTCGATAGAGGCGGGCTCGCCTACACCGACACACTGGGTGACCACCCGCTCGTCACCGAGGCCGTCGCGACCGCCGTCGAGACGGCGCGGACGATGGCCGACACACGCACACCGCAGACCTTCGAGGCGACGCTGGCCGCAACAAACCGGCCGATGGCGACCGACGGCGAGGGTGATTAGGGCTGTCGCAGCGGCAGAACCGCGGACTCAGAACGAGAGGAAGCGATTTGTACCCACGGTACGTTCTGGCACATAGATGGTTCGCCGACGAGTAGCGCAGACGCGGGATCAGGTCAAAGAGAAGCTGGTGGCTGCGCTGATAGAAGACCACTCGCCGCGAGAAGTCGCGATGAGCTTCAGCGTCGGCGTGTTCCTCACCGCACTACCGACGCTTGGCACCGGCTTTATCGCCTTCCTCGTCCTCGCGTACCTGTTCAAACAGCTCAGCAAGGTCGCGCTGTTCGCGTCCGTCCTGATACTCAATCCGCCGGTCAAGTGGGGCGTGTACGCGTCGAGCTTCTGGCTCGGTAACCAGATTCTAGGGCCAGTGCCCGGCCTGTCGTTTGACGGTGTCTCTGTCTCGATGGGTAGCGACGTGCTGGTCCGACTATGGACAGGAAACGTCATTCTGGCCGTGATGTTCGCGGCTGTCGGGTACGTACTCGCGTTCCGGTTGATCAACGAGTACAGACGGCGACAGGCTGGGTCGGCTGCGGTCAGCTAATAGCGACTGTCGCAGTACGACCTCACTCCCGCCGCACGACAAACACCGAAAGATCCGAGAACCGTGTGTCGTCCTTGCTGTTGCCGCCAGCATCTTGCGCAAGGTCGCCGAGCGTCGTTGCGGTCCGAGCCTCGTCATCGTGGGTGAGCCGCTCGTAGACCAGCGCCGGTAGCTCGGGGTCGCTGCCGGCATCCAACAGTTCGGCTGCGATGTCTTCGGGCATCAGGTCGAAGGGGCGTGGCAGCACGAGCAGGTGTCGGTCGCCCGCATCGTTCCGAAGCCGGTCGAGATCGGATGAGAGGTCGCCGCTCTTGTGCAGCGTGACAAATGTCGTGTCCTCCATCGGCGTCCGAGCACGGCTGGCAGCGATCTGGAGCGAGGAGATGCCCGGCACGATACGAACCGGACGGTCGACGGCACGCTGGACCTTCCCCACGAACTGGTAGCCAGAGTGGTTCGGGTCGCCCATCGCGACCGCAGTCCCGCGCTCGCCGCCGGCCACGCGCTCGGCAAAGGCGTCCAGCGTGTCGAGTTCGTCCCGGTAACCACAGGTCAGGAGGTCCGCATCGGTCCGGTCGGCGACGAACTCGACGACTGTCTCGAAGCCGACGACAACGTCAGCCTCGCGGATCGCCTCCTCGCCGCGCGGCGTCAGGAAATCGAGGTTGCCCGGGCCGATGCCGACGGCGTGGACCGGCCGGTCGGCGTCGGGGTCCTCGGGCGCGCTCGCCGCAATATCGGCTGGGTCCGGTCCCGAATCGAGGTCGTAGTCGTCGTTCTCAGTCATCTATGGAGACCACTCCATCGCGGCTCACGGGTCGTTTCTCCCCGCTCACTCGTCCCGAGGGGGGAGGTCATAGATCGACCACCCCCTCTCGCACGTCCGACGCAACGTGCACCAGTTCGTTCGTCAGCCCGGCGGCCAGCCCGCTCCCGCCGCGGCGGCCGACGTTCGTGATGGTCGGGACGCCATGTTCGGCGGCGACCTCGCGGAGCCGTTCCCGGCTCTCAGCAGCCTTGACGAAGCCGACAGGCGTGGCGACGACGACGGCCGGCCGAGTGCCGTCCTCAATACAATCTGCCAGCGCGAGCGCCGCTGTCGGGGCATTTCCCACGACGGCGATAGCGCCGTCGTAGACACCCTGTTTGTCGAGTTCGAGCACTGACGCGGCCGTGCGTGTCATCCCGGTTTCGGCGGCCAGCTCCGCGCCGTTGCCGATGGCCTTCTGAACTGGGCAGTCGTGGCCGCGGCCGGTGATGCCGGCCTTGACCATCGTGATGTCAGTGACGATGGGCTGTACGTCCAGCACGGCCCGCGCCCCCGCGCGGACCGGTTCGTCGTCGTCCGTCCCGGTGAACCGCATCAGGTGCTGGAACTCTGGGTCGCCGGTCGCGTGGACAGACTTCTGGCGAATGCGGTCGGCCAGCGTCTCGTCCGGGACGAGTTCGCGCACGCGGTCCATCGACGTCTCCGCGATGTCCATTGCGTTCGAGGTGGTCGCGCCAAGGTCGGCGTACTCCTCGAAGCCGTCGTCGCTGTTCGCGTCACCGTCTGTCGCATCGTCCGTGTTAGTCGTCATCTGAAGTCACCTCCTCGTCCTGCTCGCGGGTCGCACTGCTCCCCGCTCGCTCGTTCGGAGAGCCTCGCTCCGGACCCCCCGTCGCTCGGCTCTCCAGGTCACCGTCAACTTCCAGATTCAGGTCCCGCAGGCGGTCCCGGGTCTCGTCGTCGGCGTCCCAGAGCCCGCGGTCGATGGCTTCGAGTAGCGTGTCGGTGATCGAATCCAGCGCCCAGGGGTTCACGTCCCGGAGCCAGTCCTGTCGCTCCTCGTCAAAGGCGTAGCGCTCGGCCACGTCCTCCCAGAGGGTGTCGCTGACCACGTCGGTCGTGGCGTCCCAGCCCAGCACCACGTCGACCGTCGTCGAGAGGTCCCCAGCGCCCTTGTAGCCGTGTTCCTCCATCGAGTCGAGCCACGAGGGATTGAGCACGCGGGCGCGCATCGCCTTCCGGACTTTCTCCTCGTTGGTGTACACGTCGACGTTGTCCGGGTCCGAGGAGTCCCCGACATAGGAGTTCGGCTCCTCGCCGGCAATCTCCGTGACCGCGGAGATGAAGCCGCCGTGGAAGGCGTACCAGTCCGAGGAGTCGAACTCGTCTTGCTCGGCGGTGTCCTCGATTTTGACCGTCGCGTCGACAGAGGACAGACGGCGCTCGAATGCGTCGTGAGCGTCGCTCACTCGGCCGCGTGACCCCATCGCGTAGCCGCCCCACTGGACGTACACGTCGGCGAGGTCCGAGCGGTCGTCCCAGTTACCCTCGTCAACGGCCTTGTTCGTCCCGGCCCCGTAGCCGCCCGGCCGGGTCGTAAAGACGCGGTGTTTCGCCGCGCTCTCGGCGTCGCCCTCGTCCATGCCGTCGGCGACAAGGTCGTCGGTCTCCTCCTCGACGTGTTTCTTCACGTAGTTCATCTCGTGGGGTTCGTCGAGGTCGACAACGGCGTCGACGGCGTCGTGGACGACCCCCGCTGCCGCCGGGAACGCATCGCGGAACAGGCCGGAGACACGCGTCGTCACGTCGATACGCGGCCGGCCGAGTTCCTCGAGCGGAATCGGTTCCACGTCCTCGACGCGGCCGGCGTCGGACCAGATCGGTTCGACGCCCATCAGCGCGAGCACCTGTGCGATTGTCTCGCCGCGGGTCCGAACCGTCGGCGTGCCCCAGACGACGACGCCGATTTCCTCGGGGTACTCGCCTTCGTCCGTTTCATGGCGCTCCAGTACACCGTCGGCGACCTCGCTGCCCACGTCCCACGCCGTCTTGGCCGGGACCTTCCGCGGGTCCAGCGTGTAGAAGTTCCGGGCCGTCGGGAGCAGGTCGACGCCGCCGCGGGTCGGCGCGCCGGAGCCCCCCGGCGGGACGTACTCGCCCGCCAGCGCGTCGGCGGTGCGGGGAATCTCGTCGGCTGCGCCGGCCACCCGGGGGGCCGCCTCCTCGCAGATGTAGGCCAGCGCCTCGCGGAGGTCCTCGTGTGCGCCAGACCGCACGCGGGCATCCCCGAGCGGTTCGATGTCGACCACGAGAAGGTTCATATTCACCTCCGAGGTGTTGTCTTCGAGTTCGCTCTCGGGCACGTCGAAGTCGTGCTCGGCCAGCGTCCGGACGAGGTCTTTGCTGGTCTCGTGGACGTGGTCGGCGGCCTCAGCGTAGGTCATCCCCAGCGCCTCGTCGTACTCGCCGGGGGCGTTCCGGAGCTTGTCGTAGTCGACGCCCAGCACGCCAGCGACGCTCTCGCGCAGGGACGGCGCGCCGGGGTTCTCGAGGCGTGTGAGCGCGACCAGGTAGTCGACCAGTCGGTCGTCGGCCGGCGGCTCGCCCATCGTGTGCAGCCCCTTCCGGATCTGCGTCGTCTTCACGTCGGTGAGGTACTCGTGGACCCGTTCGACGAGGGCGTCAATGTCGAGGTCGTCGCCAGCCACGTCACCCTCAGCGAGCGTCGACCCGGCTTCGTCAGGGCCACGTACGTCGGCCTTCTCGTCGATTTCGCCGGCGATGCCGAGTTCGACGGCGAGGTCCAGTTCGTCGACGGTCTGGCGGAGCTGCTCGGCGAGGTGCTCGCCGTCGTCGGTCCGGGCGTCTTCCATGCCGGCCTCGCGGTAGCGGTCGGCCAGTTCTTCCAGGTCGGCCAAGTCGTCGTAGGTCCCGGCATTGGCCATCACCGGGGTCAGGTAGTCAACAATGGCGGCGTAGGAGCGCCGCTTCGCCTGCGTTCCCTCGCCGGGGTTGTTGACGATGTACGGGTAGACGTTCGGGATGTCGTCGATGAGCTGGTCCGGTGCGCTCTCGCCGTCCAGCCCGACAGTCTTGCCCGGCAGCCACTCCAGACTGCCGTGGGTCCCGAGGTGAACGACAGCGTCCGTCTCGTAGCTGTTGCGGAGCCAGCGGTAGAACGCGACGTAGTCGTGGGGCGGCTGGAGGTCCGAGTCGTGGTACACTTTCGAGGGGTCCATGCCGAACCCGCGTGGGGGCTGGACTGTCACGAGCACGTTGCCGAACTCCACGCCGGGAATTGCGAACGGGCGCTCGGGCGGGTCGCCCCACTCCTCAACGACGTTCTCACGGAAGTCGTCGTCAAGCATCTCGAACCACTCGCCGTACTGGGTCGGCGAGACGGTGTCGACGCTCAGCTCGCGCACGTCTTCGGGCGCAACCCAGCGGTCGTCGAGGGTCAGTTGGGCGGTCAAGCGCTCGACAAGCGACTGGCCGCTCTCGGGCATCGTATCACCGAGGTCATACCCGCGAGCATCCAGTTCCTCCAGCAGATTCACTGTACTCTCGGGCGAATCCAGCCCGAAGGCGGTCCCGATACCGTCGTCGCTGGGTGGGTAGTTGTGCAGAACGACGGCGACCTGCTTCTCGTCGTTCGGGGTGTGGCGCAGTTCGGCCCAGTTGACCGCCAGCCGCGCGACGTGGTCGATGCGGTCGTCGATGGGGAAGTGCTGTTTCGGCGCGCTCCCGATATCGGCGTCGTCGTCGGTCCGCTCCTTGCCCGAGATGGGGTGGGTGATGACGTTGCCGTCGAACTCCGGCAGCGCGACCGAAAGCGCGAGTTCGAAGCCCATCACGCCCGTATCGCTGCTGTCGTACCGGGACCGGGAGCGCATCGTCGTCACGGTCTGGATGACCGGAACGCCGAGTTTGTCGAGGAACACGTCCTCGGCGCTCTGGCCTTCGTCGTCGGCGCTGCGGCCGCGTTCGTCCATCGACAGCGAGAACATGAACGACGAGCAGACTGCATCGACCAGCGGGTTGCCGTCAGCATCGAGGAGCCACTCTTCAGTGACCTGTTCGGCGTTCCACTGGCCCTCGGCGTCGGTCGCCGGTTCACAGAATATCGGGAGCGCGTTCGCCCCGTGGGCCTCAATGGCCCGGACCTGCGCGTCGACGTAGCGGGTGTTCTCGTGTGTCCAGTGCGATTCGTAGAACCACACGGCGACCGTCGGTTTCGACGGGTCGAACGTCGCCCGCAGTTCGTCGATGCTTGCGCCCGGATGGTCAGGGTGATACACTCCTTCCGTTGGCAGTGTCACCGGCTCGTCGTAGGATGGGTCGGCGTCGCCGTACTGCGCCACGAGGTAGCGGAGGCAGTTGGCGACGTTGCTCGCCCCGCCCTTGTCGAGGTAGTCGTAGACGGTGTCGCGGTGCTCGTCCGGAACCGACGTGTCCTCGAAGGCGAAGGCGTCGCCCGTCGCTTTCACCACGAGCGGGACGCCGGCCTCGCGCAACCGCTCGACAGCGAGGTCGTAGCCGGGCATGCTGTCCTCGGCCCCGTGGAGCCAGAGGACGACGGCGTCGGCGTCGGTCAGTTCGTCGACGAACGCCTCGACCGCTGGCTCGTCGTCGAGGTCGCTCTCCGAGCGCACGACGAGGTCGGCGTCGACCTCGCCCGCGGCCCGCTGGACGGCCCCGAGTTCGTTCTCCGTCGCGGTGTAGAGTCCTAGCTGTGGCATAACGTTATTAAATCTCCGTTTGCACTAATACAAGTATGGTTGTATTCGGCGCGGGCAAAAAAGCTTCGCAGGGACCGACGTTCGCGGCCGTCGTCGGCCAGCGCGACCTCAAGGACGGCCTGCTCGCGGTCGCGACGGACGACGACCTCGACGGCCTGCTGGTCCGCGGCGAGAAGGGGACAGCGAAGTCGACGGCGGTGCGCGCGCTTGCCGACCTGCTGCCCGAGCAGCGCGCGGTCGCGGACTGCCCCTACGGCTGTCCGCCAGACCGGCCCGACGAGCAATGCGAGGACTGCCGGACACGCTCAGACCCGCCGGTCGAAACTCGTTCGGTTCCACTCGTGACGCTCCCCCTCGGTGCGACCCGGGACCGCGTCGTCGGCACGTTGTCGGTGGCCGACGCGCTCGACGGCGACCACGAGTTCGACCCCGGCCTGCTCGCCCGCGCGAACCGCGGCATCCTCTACGTGGACGAGGTGAATCTGCTCGACGACCATCTCGTGGACGTACTCCTCGACGCCGCCGCGAGCGGCCAAAACCGGGTCGAGCGCGATGGCGTCACCGTCACCCACCCCGCCGAGTTCACGCTCGTCGGGACGATGAACCCCGAAGAAGGCGACCTGCGCCCGCAGTTGCGGGACCGCTTCGCCCTGCAGACCGAGGTGTCTGCCTGCGAGGACCTAGAGGAGCGCGTCGCTATCATCGACCAGGCGCTCGGGGAAAGCGATGACGAGGAGAGGCAGACCGAACCGGACCGCGGTCCGGGCGAGCGCCTGCGGACCGCCCGCGACCTGCTCCCGGAGGTCGACCTCGCCCGCGAGTTCCGCGAACAGATCGCCGAACTCTGCCGGGACGCCGGCCTCGACGGCCACCGCGGCGATATCGCTACAGCGCGGGCGGCCAGAACCTTCGCCGCGCTGGACGGGCGGACGACAGTGCTCGAATCAGATATCGAACGCGCCGCCGAGTTCGCGCTCCCCAACCGGCTCACCTCCCGGCCCTTCGAGGACGCGCCGGACGTGGACGACGTGCTCGACGACCATTTCGAGGACGAGGAGGGCGAGGCTGAGGAGGAGTCCGCCGATGACGAAGAAAGCGGTGAGGAGGGGGGTGACGCGGACAGCGACGAGGAAGCGGGGGCCGGCGACGAGTCAGTAAACGACGGAGCCGATTCCGAAGGCGGTGAGGACGGAAGCGAACAGCAGGAGCAGCGCCCGGACGACAGCGGAGAATCCGGCGAGGACGGCGACGACGAGTCAGGCGAGCGCGGCGAGCAGCCGATGCCCGCTTCGGCCGACAGCGACGGCGAGCGGCAGGAAGCAGAGGCCGGCGACGGCGAAGGAGCGGCCGGAGACGACGGTGGGGAGGGGGAGTCCAACCAGTCCGACGACCCGGAAAACGCCACCCCGCTGCTGCCGGGCCAGTCCCGCGCCACAGTCGGCGACAGCGGCGCACCCGACGTGGATGCCCCGTCGGTCGACACAGACGGTGGGAACGCAAGCGGCCGTGCGAGCGCGACAGGGACGAAACGCGGTGCAACGGTCCGAACCGAGCGCGCCGGCCGGGACGATGAGGTCGACGCCGCAGCGTCGGTCCGGGCGGCGGCCAGTCGCGGGAGCGGCCGTGTCGAGTCACGTGACCTTCGGAAGTCCGTTCGTGCAGGCGACGCCGAGACGCTGGTGGTGTTCGCCGTCGACGCGAGCGCGTCGATGCGCCCGGCGATGAAAGCCGCAAAAGGCACAGTACTGGAACTGCTGAAAGACGCCTATCAGGCCCGCGACGAAGTCGCGTTCGTCACCTTCGCCGGCGAGGGCGCGGACGTGGTACTCCCGCCCACTGACAGCGTTTCGCTGGCGGCACGCCACCTGAAAGACCTCCCCACAGGCGACCGGACACCACTGCCGGACGGGCTGACGGCCGCCTGCGAAGTGCTCGACCGGGCGGACCCGGATGCCGGCGTCGTCATCGTCGTAACCGACGGGCGGGCGAACACCGCCGACGGGAGTCCGGTTGCAGCGACGAGAACCGCGGCGCGAACGCTCGGTGAAGCAGCCACCCGGACCATCGTCGTGAATGCCGGCGAAGCGGGCCGTGCTGGATTACTTGACCTCGTTGCAGAGGAAACGGACGCGTCAGTGGTCTCACTGGACGCGCTGACCGCGGAGCGCGTCGATGCCGTCGCCAGCGACCAGTAGCTCTTGGTCGGCGCTGTATCAGGCGGAAGTTTTACAATCTTACTTGTTCTTAAGACAAACGAGATTTCAATGCAGGATGACACTGATACCAAACACGCGACGGATAGCGTGTACGACCGTATCGAACGCGCCAGAGCATCCCTGACTGGCCCACAGATCGCCATCGCCGTCGCGCTGGTGGCGGCGCTCGGCTTCACGCTGCTGTTCGTGCAGGACCCAATGCTGCATGACTCACTGCACAACTTCCGCCACAGCGCCGGCATCACCTGCCACTGATGGCGACTGACTACCTCGAACGCGGCGCGATGGCCGGCGTGGCCGGCGGGCTGGTCTACGGCCTGTTCATCGCGACGGTCGGGAACGCCTTCACCGCTGGACTGGAGACATTCGAGCACAGCCACGGCGGGGGCGGCCCCGTCGTCTCCGAACTCACGACGACCGTCGTAAGCATCGGCGGCGGCGTCCTCTGGGGCCTGCTGTTCGGCGTTGCAGCGTTCGGGATGGTGTACTTCTTCCTCGAACCTGCAATCCCCGGCTCGGGCGCGACGAAGCGACTGGCGCTTGCGGGAGCCGGCTTTCTCACCGTCTCCGGCGCGCCGTGGCTCGTCTTGCCGCCACAGCCACCGGGCGTCGAGCAGGCGCTTGGGACAGAGACGCGCCTCGCCTGGTACGCCGGCCTGATGGCACTGGGGGCGCTGGTCGCAGTGCTCGCCGGGCTCGCGTATCAGCGGACAGCGCGCCACCACACCGCCATTCGACTCGGAGCCATGGCGCTGCCGCTCGCACTGCTCGCAGTTCCGGTCGCGCTCGCACCGGCAAACCCGGTCCACGGTGACGTGCCTGCCGCGCTCGTCGCGGCCTACCGCTGGACGGTCGTGTTCGGCCAGCTAGTGCTGTGGGCCACCATCGCTGGTGTACACACGTGGCTCGGCGAGAACGACACCGCGGCTGCGGACGAGCTGGACTATCCAGCGCCAGCAGACTGACGGAACGACACGATTCAGATTTTTCCGGCAACCGTCCCGAGATTCAGCGCCAGCCCGACGATAGCGACGACCGCGGCGATAACGAGGTTCGCCGTCGTCCCGCCGGCGCTGAACGGGGCCGTACCAGCCGACGCCAGTGCGCCGAACCCGATTCCGGCGACGACGAGCGCCACGCCGGCCAGCCCGACGAGCATCGTACCGGTCGGGCCGAACCGACCAGCCGACCGGTTCTCGTACCGCTCCAATGCGTCGTACATCGTCCCGGTGACCGTCTCCTCTAGGTCCGACATCTGTTCTGAGAGGTAGGTGTTCAGCGTCTCCTCGTGCTCGTCGAGTTCCGCGGCGCGCTCGGAAAGCTGCGCGTCGTACTCTGTCAGTTCGGCCTCGCGCTTGTCGAGGTCGGTCTCGCGGTCGTCAAGCGCGGCTTCGCGTTCATCGAGCCGGTACTCCCGTTCGTCCAGTTCCGCCTCTTGCCGGTCGAGTTCCTCCTCGCGGGCGTCACTCTTCTCTTCGCGCCGGTCGAGCTCTGCGCTCCGCTGATCGAGGCCCATCTCCCGTTCATTGAGCCGGCGCTGCATCTGCGCGAACTCCCGTTCGCGCTCGGTTGGGCGGTCGCCGACGGTGCTGTCGTCGGCGCTGTCGTCGACGGTGCTGTCGTCGTCGGCTTCGTAGTCCGCCGCCGGCTGTGCCTCCTCGTGGTCCGGGTCTGTGTTATCAGCCATACTGGGCTCCTATACCGAGACGCTAAGGCTATCGAACGGTTAGTTTGACACCACATAACACAGTAATCGGAGCCAAACCGGGGACAGCAAAAAGTCGTCTGGAGTGCCGTTACAGCCGAGATCGCTACGTCGACGCGTCAGCGACGGGTGTCTCGATTCGATACAATCGGTACGCGCCACGTTCGTGGCCCTCGTCGTGGTAAACGACCGGTTCCTCGACAGCAACAGCGGTCCCATCGGAGACTGCGGCTGCCGTCACGACGCCGTCGGTGTCCAACGTGTCGAGGGGGCCGTCGACAACATCGAACAGTCGAAGCGCGTGGTCGTCGGCGTCGCGGTCCCGGAAGTTCTGCGCGCCGGGAACGGCCAGCAGCGAGCCATCAGTTCCCAGTCCGCTAGCGAAGCCGCCCACGGGCGCGTCCCAGCGGCGGTCACCATCGAGCGAGACACCAGCGGCGGTGTGCTCGTTCGGGTGGCGGGCGTCCGTTTCACGGCCGTCCTCTGGATATGTGTTGCCGGTGACGAACACCGCGCCCTCGTCCGTCGCGTGGACGTGGTTCGGGTACGCGTAGACGGTGTCACCGGCCACGTCGGTCGGCGTCGCCAGTGGGACGCGCCAGCGCTCCCGGCCGCCGCTGTCGAGCCGGTAGCCGCGGTAATCGCCGTGGCTGGAGACAACAGCGCCGTCAGCCAGCAGCGCAACGTCGCCGACACGGCGCTGGCCGTCGGTCCCGGGGTCCCACATCCAGCGCGGGTCACCGTCGTCGGCGTCGAGGACGACGAGGCCGTGCTGGTGGTCGCCAGGACACCGGTTGTACGCGACGGCGACGCGGTTCTTGTCAGCATCGAGCGAGATGGGTGAGCCGTCGGTCCGGTATGTCCAGTCAATGGAGCCATCAGCTCCGAAGGCGTAGACGACGCTCTCGAAGTGGCGAAGGTCGTTCCCGTCGTCGTCGGTCCGGCGCTCGTACCGCCGGGCTGCGGCGTAGCAGCGGTCACCGTCGGTGGCGAGGCTGGCGACGAAAGGTAATAAGAAGCGCGTCTCCTGCTGGGCCCCGCCGAGGTCCCCGCGGGTTTCGTACCGCCATCGCAGGTCGCCGCCGGCATCGTGACAGCGGATCTCGCCGCGGACGCTGCGTTCGCCAGTGATGACACCGCCGTCGAAAGGCACCGCCGCGACGACACTCGGTTCGCCATCCGTGCCGTACTGCCAGCGCCGGTGTAGCGGCCCGGCGTCCGCCGATACGTCGAACGCCTGCAGGTCCCCATCAGCGGTGCCGACGACCGCGAGACCGCTGGTCAGCGTGACCGCCGAGCGGCGGCCCTGATGGCGCGAGCGGGCCGGCGCTACGTCCCCGAGGTCGGCGGTCGGGGCGCGCTGGCTACTCATCGACCGGGAAGGCCTCGTGAAGCACGTCGTGGGCCTCACCGAGCCCGGCGAGGACATCCTCGCCCTGCATGGTGATGCGCGACACCGCCCGCTCGGCGTCGCGGACGGCGACCAGTCGCCCCCGGAGGTAGTCGTACTCGGGGTCGTCTTCGGGGGTTGCGGCGATTTCCTCTTCGAGGTCCACGAGCGCGGCGTCGAGGTGGCGCTCGATGGCGGCGAGCGTCTTCGCGCCGGCGAGGGCCTCTATCGGGCCGGTCATGTGGCCCTCCAGCTCCTGTTCCGCGTGCTGGCGCGCGTGGTCGTCTTCGGTACCGAGAACGTTCATGAGACCCAGTCGGAGGGCCTCGATTTCGTAGCAGCTCATGTGTGTAGTGAATTGGGTGTGTGCTCAAAGGGTCTGGTCGACGAGTTCGCTTACGATGCGGTCGCGGTCCAGATGTGAGGAGACAATCTCGGCGGCGTCCTCGTCCTCAACGCCGCCGTACCAGACGCCGTCCGGGTAGACGGCGACCATGGGCCCCTCGCCACAGCGGCCAAGACACGACGACCGCGTGATGCGGGCGTCGCACTGGTCGCTGTCGCGGGCGGCCTGCCGCAGGCGTTCGAGGACCGCTGGCGCGCCGTCCTGAGCGCAGGTCTGGTTCGTGCAGACGGCGACGTGTTTTTCCGGGGCGTCGTGGACGTGGGGGTCGTCGTCGACGTTCTCGCGGTCGGCGTGTTCGGCCTGATGTGTCAGCGCCCGGAGCATCGCGCGAGCGCCGCCCTGGTCCTCCTCGTAGCCGTCGAGTTCGACCTTGTACTTGCAGGTGTCACAGGACATCTCGACGCTCCCGGTCCGGGCTTCCTGCCAGCGGTCGCCCAGCACGTCCAGCAGGCGCGTGTCGGTCCCGAGCGGTTCGCCCGGCGCGGCGTCGACGTAGGGGTATTCCTCGTCGAACTCGCGTGCACCGTCCTTGATGCGGCCGGTCAGCACGCCGTCCCCGAGCATGTACGGGATGACGACGACGGCATCGGGCCGCGTCTTGGCGATGTCGTGTAGCGTGTCATCGAGCAACGGCTCGGTGACGCCGATGAACGACGCCTCGACTCGCGAGAATTCGCGGCCCTCGTACAGCAGGCGGGAAAGCTTGTGCACGTCGGCGTTGGCGTCCGGGTCGCTGGAGCCACGGGCGCAGACGACGGCGGCCACATCGTCTTCCTCGCGGTCGACGCCCAGTTCGGCCTCGACGGCCGCCGCGCGGTCGTCCAGCAAGTCCAGCAGGGCCGGGTGGACACCGAGATGCGCGCCGTTGTTGATGGTCAGTTCAGGGTGGGCCTCACGGGCCTGCTCGACGGCCAGCGGCACGTCGTTTTTGACGTGACTGGCGGCAAACAGGGAGAGGTGGACCACCGATACCTGCGAGACGGCTCTGGCCAGCCCCGCGATGGCCTCGTCGATAGCCGGCTCGGCCAGTTCGAGAAAGGCCGCGTCGACCGGGATGCCGAGTCGGCCCTCCAGTTCGACCGCAAGGTCGCGGACCTGTTCGTTCGACTTCTCGCGCCGGGAGCCGTGGCCGACCAGCAGCACCGCTTCGTCGTCCAGCGTCTCCGGCGCGGTGATAGCTTCACTCATCGGACTCGTTCAATGCTTTTCTGGAGCTTGCGCCGGCGGCTCGGCGCGAACAGCCCCGTCTCTTCGCTGCCCTCGTACAGCCAGTCACCGAGGACAGGTGCCGCGTCGTCGGCCACACCGAACCAGTAGCCCGACGAGGTCTCCGAGAGCTCGTCGTAGGGCGCGTCGACCGGACAGCGGTCAAGCAGCGTCTGTATCGTCCGGAGGAGTCGTTCGTCTTCGTGGACGAAGGAGATACCGACCGCCTCGTCGTCGGACTTGAAACACACCGTGCCACAGCCTTCGAGCAGGCCGCGGAGGAGCTGGCGGTCGTAGTCGGCCAGCGCGTCGAAGCGGTAGCCGCCCGACTCGCCGTCGAACGGGAGGCCAAGCGCGGCGCTGGCACGGTCAGCGAGGCTGCCGACGACCTGCACCGTGAACTCCTCCTCCTGACGGGTAATCGAGGTGTCGTGGGCATACGCCCGCTCGACGATGCGGCGGTCGGCCCGCTCCGCACCGGCGATGGAGGCGAGCCGCCGAGCGGCCGTTTCGTCGTTCGTCCGGACAGTGATACAGCCGTCCTCGCACTCGCCGTCGCCGGTGACCCGACCCCAGAAGTACGCCGTCTCGGGGTGGGCTGCGAGCATATCGTTTGGCGCACCCGTTTCGACGCTCATGGCTGGACCTCCTCGTGGTCGGTGGCGGCAGGTGTATCGGCGGCCCCGGCGTCCTCCTCGACGGATTCCACGTGAATCGCATCCAGCGGACAGGCCGCAGCGGCCTGCTCGGCATTGTCCCGCCGGTCGTCGTCGAAGGTGGCCTCGATTGCTGTCTGGTCGTCCGTCTCGATAGCCGCCAGTCCCTCGCTATCCTCGACGAAGCGGTCGTCGCGGACGAGACAGGCGAAGACCCCGTCGCAGGCGTCGCGGTCGATAGTGATTCGGTACATTAGTAGTCGTACTTGGTTTCGTAGCCCCGCGGGGTCACCATCCGGTCGTCCCAGACGTAGGTGTCCTCGTTGCCCACGAGGAGGGTGGTGGTCATGTCCACGAGGTCAGTTTCGCCCAGTTCGGGCAGTTCGCCGAGTTCGACGATTTCGACCTGCTCGTCCTCGCGGCCGGCGGCGTGGACGACGCCGACAGGGGTCTCGGGGTCGCGGTGTTCCAGCAGGATTTCACAGCACTTCTCGTAGTTGTCCCGCCGTTTCCGGCTCCAGGGGTTGTAGACGGTGATGGTAAAGCCCTCCTTGGCGGCGGCGTGGAGTCGCGACTCGATGGTCGGCATGTCGGTGAGGTGGTCCGACAGGGAGATGGAGACGGTGTCGTTGACCAGCGGCGCGCCGACGCGGGCGGCACAGGACTGGGCCGCCGGAACGCCCGGAACCACGTCGAAGTCGAGCATCGTCGCCGTCGCGCCCTTGGACTCGATTATCTCCAGCGCGAGGCCGGCCAGCGCGTACACGTTCGGGTCGCCGCTGCCGATGATGGCCACGTCGTTGCCCGCCAGCGCACGGTCGATTGCCTCTTCGGTTCGAGACACTTCACCGCACATCGGCGTGTTGTAGATGTCGTCGGCTCCCTCAGTAATCTCGTCGGGGAGCAGTTCGACGTAGGTCGTGTAGCCGACGATGTGCTCGGCGTCCAGCAGGGCGGAGCGGGCGCGGGCAGTCATCCCCTCCGGCTGCCCGGGACCGAGGCCGACGGCGATGAGCTGGCCCGGCTCGGCGTCGAAGTCGTCAACGGTTGCACCGACCTCCTCCTCTTCGTCCGACTCACTGGACGAGGACGCGCCGCAGGAACTGCTGCCGGAGGAAGACGACGAAGCGGACGACGAGGAAGCCCCGCACTTCGAGGCGGTGTCGTCGCCCGTGTCCGGTGTCGTCTCCGTCGACGAACTCGCCGAACTCGCGCCGCACTTGGAGGCGGTGTCGGTCTCTGCTTCCGCTTCGCTCGCGGCCGTGCCGTCTTCTCGCGGGCCTTGCCCGCTCGAACGGTCCGCGGAACTCCGTTCCGCGCTACTCGCGCTTTCCGAGGCGCTGCGCGCCTCGCCAGCCTCGCTTGCGCCACACTTCGATTCTGTCTCGGTACTTGCGTCGGTAGTGTTGTCAGTGCTCATTGTCAGAAATCGTCGACGTCACGCCCGCCGCGCGGGGTGACGAGGAACTCCTGGTAGTCGTTGCGCCAGATTTCGGTCTCGTGGGTGCCGACGACGATGGACGAACCCATGCCGCCGACCTTGTCGTCGTGCTCGGGCAGTTCGCCGAGCGTGGTGATGGTCTCCGTCTCGTCGTCGAGGTTCCGGCCGGCCTCGCCGCGGCCAGAGTCGTTGACGATAGCAGCGGGCACATCGTCCGCTCGCTCCTCGCGGAGAACGTCGACGGCCCGCTCGTAATCGCGCCAGCAGTTGTAGAGGACGACGACGAAGCCGCTGATCGCGGCCGCCCGGAGCTTCTCTTCGATTTCGTCCCAGCCGCGCCACTTGTCGGACAGCGAAATCGTACAGAAGTCGTTCGACAGCGGCGCTCCGAGGTTCGCCGCGCCGGACAGCGCCGCGGTCACGCCGGGGACGATTTCGATTGGCACGTCGTCGGCGTCGTCGGCATCGGCCATCGTAAACAGCAGGTCGGACTTCCCGTAGACGTTCGGGTCGCCGCCGGAGACGTGGGCGATGTCCTCACCGGCGCGGACCCGCTCGAAGGCCTCGCGAGCGAGTTCGACCTGTTTGCCCATCGACGACCGGATGAGCGTCTGCCGACTGCCGTCGGGCCGCTCCAGTACGGCCCCTTCTTCGCCAGCGATTTCGCCGTCATCGGTTTCGCCGTCGAGTTCAGCCGATTGGGGCGGGAGCGTGCCGTCCTTCCGGAGGAACTCTTGATAGAGGTTCGAGGCGATGATACAGTCAGCGGTCTGGATGACGTCTTTCGCCCGCTGGGTCATGTCGTGGGGGAGCCCCGGCCCGATACCGACCACGTACAGCGTCCCGTAGTCGGCTGGACGCGTCGCCTCAGCCGCGGCCGCTGTCGACTGGCGTCCGTCGCTACTCATCCTCGGTCTCCGAGGGCCGCCGGTCGAATCTCGATACTGTGGCGCATGGTGAGTACAACGCCGCTTTCGCATAAAACAATTGTGCTTGTACTAGTCCAAGCGCAAGTGTTGGGAAGAGGTAGTTTGGTTGTATACGAGCTCGGGGAAGAGTCGAGAGCAGTGGCTGTGCAACCGTACTCACGTCGACGAATCGCAGCGCAAACAGTTCGATATCCCCCGGTCAGGTGTTCGTCAGTCCTCCGTCGACTACAACGCTCTCGCCGTTGACGTAGGAGGCCATATCGCTGGCGAGGAACGTCGCCACGTCGGCTATCTCCCCGGGTTCGCCGAAGCGGCCCGAGGGGATGAGTTCCTTCAGCATCATCTTCGTCGTGTCGTCGATGCGCTCGTCCTCGAACATCTGGGTCTTGCTGTAGCCCGGATGAATGGCGTTGACCCGGATGTCGTAGTTGCTCAGGCGGTCCGCGAGCGCATAGGTGAACAGCCGAACTGCGCCTTTCGAAGTGCAGTAGTTGACCAGCAGGCCGGTGCCGCGGATGCCGCCGGAGCTGGACATATTGATCACGGTGCCGCCGCCGTTCTCCCGCATCGCCTCGGTTGCGACCTGCGCGCCGAAGAATACACCCTTCGTGTTCACATCCATCAGCCGGTCGTAGTCCGCCTCCGTGGTCTCGTAGAAATCCGCTATCTCGGAGATGCCGGCATTGTTGACCATGATGTCGATACCGCCCAGTTCCTCTGCCGCGGCGACGGCCACCTCCAGGTCGTCGGGGTCGGTCACGTCACACTCGACGAAGTGGGCCGTCCGGTCGGTCTCAGCTTCGACCAGTTCGTGGGTCGGTTTGCCGCCCTCGCGGGGGTCCTGCTGTCGGTCCGCAACGATAACGTCTGCGCCGTGCTCCGCGTACCGTCGGCAGATGGCCCGGCCGAACCCGCTTGCGCCGCCCGTAACGACCGCCACCTTGTCTTCGAGTAGTGTTGTCATGCGCCATTTGTCATCACAGGCGCACATAATAAATAAGTTTAGAGTTGTACGATGACAGGAACTCGGGACAGCTGTGGACTCGCTGCTAAGGATAGTTCAGTGGCTGCTCGGTTGCGAAAAGCTGGAACCAAAACCCAATGGCTGACAAAAAGCGAGGTTAGCGCCCGATAGCGACGGTCACAGCCTCGTCGTAGCGGGTCTTCTCGGCCAGCAGGTCGTGTTCGCTGCCGGCGGCGATGGCCGACGCCTCGGCGATGCCCGGCCACCCGATGAGTTCCTTCGACCGCGAGGGGGTCGGCCCCTCGAACCCCTCCAAGGTCTCCTTCTCGAAGGCGATGACACCCAGTCCCCACTCCTCAGCAGCGGCGAGCATGCCTTCCTCGTCGGCTTTCCGGGTGCCCGTTGCGACGAACTCCACATCGTCGCGGTCGAGGTCGGCCTCGTCCAGCGCCTGCTCCCAGGCCGCGTGGAACTGCTCGACATCCGCGCCGGCGACGCTGCCACAACCGAGCACGACGCCGTCGTCCTTGTTGCGCTTCAGGACGGTCACGTCGTCGTCGACCAGCACGGCCTTCGGCCCGTCAAGGCGCTCGATAGGGCCGAGTTCATCGTCCAGCACGGCGAGGTTCGTCGCCACGGTCGAGTCGCCGTTGACGACGTGGGCGTCCAGCGCCTTGGCCTGCTTCTCGACGCCCTGCTTGTCGGCAGCCTCGCTTGCGGTCGTCATCGCCGGCACCGCGCCCATGCTTGCGAGGTCGTCAGCGACCTGATTTGCGCCGTGGTGGCCGCCAGTTATCGGGATGGCCCACGTGAGTTCCTCGTCGACGACACAGATAGCGGGGTCGTCCCACTTGTCGTCGAGCAGGTGGGCGGTCTTGCGCATCGCGATGCCGCTGGCCATCAGGCCGATGAAGCAGTCGTATTCGCCCCAGTACTCCTCGAACACGTCGCCGTGGTATTCGAGGATATCGATGGACTCGTAGCGGTCGCCGATACCGTCGACGATGTCCTCGGCCGTGTCCATCTTCCGCTCGAAGGCCACGATGGCAATATTCTCTGCTACTTCGCCGTCTGAGTCGGGTGCTTTGCAACCATGCGAACCGGAGTCGTCGTCTGTGTCGGTGCTCATCAGTCATCAGCCTCCTGTGAATCCGCGTCGCTCCCGCGATTCGCCCAGTCGCCATAGAGGAACGACCGCTCGTAGTCCTCGCCGCCGACAGCATCACCGATGACGACCATTGCGGAAGCGCGATAGCCCGCGTCCTCCAGCTTCTCGCCGATGGTGGCTATCGTTCCCTCGATGACGTCCTCGTCGGGCCAGGACGCGTGGTAGATGGCCGCCACTGGTGTTTCGGGGTCGTGGCCGTCTTCGAGCAGCCGGTCCATCGTCTCGCTGACGGCGTGGGTCCCCAGATAGATGCAGGTCGTGACATCGCCCATACCGACGAACTCGGAGATGTGGTCCTCGTCCTCGTCCAGCGTCTTGCCCTGCGGGCGGGTAAAGGCGACGTGGTTGGCGACCTCGTTCAGTGTCAACTGGGTTCGCATCGTCGCGCTGGCGGCGAAGGCAGAGGTGACGCCGGGGACGATGTAGGTCGGGACGCCCTCGTGTTCGAGCGCGTCCATCTGCTCCAGGGCCGCGCCGTAGATGGCAGGGTCGCCGCTGTGAAGGCGGACAACGGTGTCGCCGGCCTCGTAGGCGTCCCGCATCAGCGGAATCAGCTCTTCGAGGTCCTTGCCGATAGAGGACACCGTTTCGGCGTCCTCGCAGTACTCCTCCAGCAGTTCGCTGTTGACGAGCGAGCCGGCGTGGACCACGAGGTCGGCGTCAGCCAGCAATTCCCGGCCAGCGACGGTCAGCAGCCGGGGGTTGCCCGGCCCGGCTCCGACGAAGGGAATGCCCTCCTGCTCGTCGCCGGCACTGTACTCGTAGACGCGGTCGTCTCGGTTCCCAGCGACAGAGTCGATTGCCGTCTGTGGGTCCGTCTCGTCAGTCTCGTCAGTCATGCTGCACCTCGTCGCCGCAAAGGGCGGCTGCAGAGCGCTCCTGTCGCACTACTTCCCCGGACCCGTTCTCGCCGCCGTCGGTCACGACACCGCTCTCGTCGGCCGCTTCGAGGAAGGCGTCGGTCGCCTGCTCGACGCGCGTCTCGGGCTTCTCGGCGTAGGCTAGCGTGTAGTAGTCTCGCTCATCGATATCGGTCGGGTCGTCGGTCACGACCGTCTCGCCCTGTTCCATGAACAGCCGGCGGCCGTACACCACGTCGTAGCCGGCCTCAACCAGCCCTTCGTGAGTGGCCGGCGCGTCGGTCACCTTGAACAGAATCATCCGGTCGGGGCCGGTCGGCGACGCGCCGCGGTCGGCCTCACGCAGCGCCAAGCTCGACCCGGCGGTGATTTCGACGCCAAGCGCGGTCGCAAACGCCGACATGGCGCTGACGCCGGGCACCACTTCGAGGTCGACTTCGGGGTGAAACGCCGCGAGCGTCCGCCGGAGATGGCCAAAGGTCGAGTAGACGTTCGGGTCTCCAAGCGTGACGAAGGCGGCATCGCCGTCGCGGGCGGTCGGCGCGATTTCGGCGGCGGCTTCCTTCCAGGCCGCCCGGAGTTTCTCCTCGTCGCGTGTCATCGGGAAGTCGAGGTCGCCGATGCGCTCCTCGGGGACGTGCTTGGTCGCAACCGACCGCGAGAGCCGCCCCGGCGAGTACACCACGTCGGCGGATTCCAGCGCGCGCTTCCCGCGGACGGTCACCAGGTCGGGCTGACCAGGACCGAGGCCGATGCCGTAGAGTGTCATCGCTGGCCTCCGTCGGTCGCCTCAGTCTCAGTCGGTGACCCGCCGTCGGCGGCAACGTCCTCGCTGGCGCTGCCGACGAGCATATACACCGGGTTCTCCGAGTTGAAGCTCGTCGCGCCGGCGAGTTCGTAGCCGTGGCTCACCTGAAACTGGACAACCTCTTCCAGAATGTCGCGCTCGCGGAAGGCCTCTGTCGCCGCGCCGGCGACTTCGAGCCGCGAGACGTTCATCACGATTCGGTCGACGCCGGTTTCGACCGCGTGGTCGAGAATGGCTTCATAGTTGCGTGACCCGCCGAGGAAGAGGACGTCGGCGTCGTCCGGCAAGCCCTCCGGGGCCTCGGCCTCGCGCAATTCGACATCAGCGTCAACGTCGTTGGCGGCGAGGTTCTTGCGAGTCACGTCGAGTCGATTCCCCTTGCGTTCGAGCGCAGTGACACGCCCGGCCCGGCGCGCCGCCGTGATGGTGACGGCACCGGTACAGGAACCGACCTCCGCAAAGTGGTCGGACCCGGTGAGAGCGAGTTTGCTGGCGAGGACGGCCCGGACCTCCGGCTTGGTGGGACCGGCCTTCGCATCGTGTGGGAGCGAGACGCGGGACATCACGCTATACAACTACAGTAGCGCGTAAAACAATTTTGGTTGTATTAGTCCAAGTGCGGATGATAGCAGGGTTCGGCGACCGACGTTGGTCACATACGCGGGTCAGGGAGGCCGACACGGCAGCCGTAGTGGTAGAGCGCGGCGAGAGAGCCACCCCAGAGGAGATGGGACAGCAGCGCCGCTGCGCTGAGGTTCGGGAGGCTCGCCTCGATACCAACAAGCGAGAGCCACACCGGCATGACGAGCCCGGCTGCCACAAACCAGAGTGCGAGCGACCAGCCGAGGGCGATTCCGTAGTATCGGAGCCGGTCGGAGAGATGGGCTGGCGCGGTTCGGACCAAGGCAGCGTACACCAGTCCGAAGACGACGCTGTGGAACCCGTGTGTGAGCCAGCCGACCAGCGCGTTCTCGACGCCGTACAGCGCCCCGACGACCGGGACGCCCCCGGAGAGGACCTGCATCGGGACGCCCATGACGACGGCGGCGACGAGCGACGCCCCGACAGCCACGCTCAGGCGGCGTGGCGAGAGTCCCAGCACATCGTCGGGCGTAGCCTTCACGACGCCGTCTTCGGCCGAGACACGCAGCAGTGTCAGCGTGACTGTCGTTCCGTCATCCGTGACGGTGGCCGCCGTCCGCCCACCGTAGCTCCGGACGAGCAAGCGAACGAGGTCCAGCCCGAAGCCGGTCGAGCGGTCCTCGTAGGAACCGATTTCACCGCGGGCAAGCAAGTCGAGTTGTCGCTCGGGCAGTCCCGGGCCGTTGTCGCTGACGCTGATGGCGACAGTGTCCTCGGTGGCGGTGACCCCAACCTCGACGCGAGGGCTGTCGCTGTCATTGTAGACGACCGCGTTCTCGACCAGATGCGCGACGAGGTTGTCAAGCATCGTGTTGGCCCGCACCTGCAGGTCCGGGGGCACGTCGGCCCGCAGGTCGTAGTCGGCCGACGGGTGTGTCTCGCGGACGGCGTCGACGCCCGACTCCACGCATGGGACCACGGGGACAGCGTCTAGCGACAGGTCGGCCCCGCCGTGGGTGATGTGTTTCATGTTCTCGACGACCTGCTGGACGCCGGCCGAACGGTCGTCGATGACTGACAGGATGTCGGCCGTGCTGACACCATCCCGTGATTCCGCAATCTCTACCCGACCCCGGATGACCGTCAGCGCGTTCAGGACCCTATCTCGAAGGATGCGGTTGACCAGGTCCAGCCTGGCAGCCTGCTGTTCGAGTTCGTGTTGCTGTCGGTTCGACCGCCCGGCGTAGACGCCAGTGAGTGCGCCGCCGACACCGCCCCCAATGAGGAAGTTCGACAGGTACGACCGGCTCCCCGCGGTTGACAGCGGCCCCATGCTGCCGTTACCAATCAGTGTCACCAGAACGAGGACGAACATCGCGCCAGTGCCTGCGAGACACCACAGCGTGACCGTCCGAACGAAGGCGTGTTCGAACTCACCAACGGCAAGAGCGACACCGAACGCGGACAGCCCCAGACCGAGCACCAGTGGCAACACGCCACTGAAGACGAACGCCATCGGGCCGTCGCTAACCGCCAGCGTGACCGTGAACCGGGTCAGGAAGAAGCCGAGGCCGGCGACAACGAGTCCAGTCGACGAGAAGCCACGACCCACGGAACGGATGTACTCGAACATAGTCTAACCCCGACAGCGCTACCATCGAGATACGTACCATTTCGCATCTGGGTACAAATCGGTTACCCAGTATCGGGGGCGCCGTGAACCGAGAAATCAGAACTCGGGACCGGGTGCCGGCACGCCGTCGCTGTCGTCGCCGCCGTCGAGGTCGAACTCCTCGCGCAGTTCCCGGATACGGTCTCTGATGTCCGCCGCCAGTTCGAACTCCAGATTGTCCGCGGCCTCCTGCATCCGTTCTTCCAGCTGTTCGATCTGGCGGGTGGCCTCGTCGGCGTCACTCGCGCCGTCACTCGAAATGCCGCCGGTCTCGGTCTTGCTCCCGGGCAGGTTCGTCTCGCCGACTTCCTTCTCGATGGTGGTCGGCTCGAAGCCGTGGTCCTCGTTGTACTGCTGCTGGATGCGCCGGCGGCGCTGGGTCTCTTGAATGGCCGACTGCATGGCGTTGCTGCGCTCGTCTGCGTACAGCACCACCTCGCCGTTGACGTTCCGGGCGGCCCGGCCCATCGTCTGGACGAGCGTCGTCTCCGAACGCAGGAACCCCTCTTGATCGGCATCGAGAATCGCCACGAGTGAGACCTCCGGAATGTCCAGTCCTTCCCGGAGCAGGTTGATGCCGACCAGCACGTCGATGTCGCCCAGCCTGAGCGAGCGGATGAGTTCGTGCCGTTCCAGCGTGTCCGTCTCGTCATGCATGTAGGCGACGTTCACGCCGGACTCTTCGAGATACTCCGTGAGGTCCTCAGCCATGCGTTTCGTGAGTGTGGTCACCAGCACCCGTTCGTCGCGGTCGACGCGGTCATCGATGCGTTCTAACAGGTCCTCGACTTGCCCCGTCGCCGAGGCGATTTCGACAGCCGGGTCGACGAGGTGTGTCGGGCGGACAATCTGCTCGACGACCTGGTCGCTGTGGTCGCGCTCGTAGTCGCCCGGCGTGGCGCTCACGTACAGCGTCTGGTCAGTCTTCTCCTCGAACTCCTCGAAGGTGAGCGGGCGGTTGTCGAAGGCCGTCGGCAGTCGGAAGCCGTTCTCGACGAGGCTCTCCTTGCGGCTCTTGTCACCCTCGAACTGGCCGCGGATCTGGGGGAGCGTCTGGTGGGACTCGTCGACAACGGTGAGAAAGTCGTCGGGGAAGTAATCCAGCAGGGTGTAGGGGGCCTCGCCTGTCTCGCGGTCCGAGAGGTGGACCGAGTAGTTCTCGATGCCCGAGCAGTAACCCGTCTCCTGCATCATCTCGATGTCGAACGTGGTCCGCTCCTCGATGCGCTGTGCGGCGACGTGGTTGCCCTGGCGCTCGAAGTAACTGATACGCTGGTCCAGCAGTTTCTCAATTTCGTCGATGGCCCGCTGGAGCCGCTGTTCCGGAATCGAGTAGTGCTCCGCCGGGTGCAACAGCGCGGCTGGCTCCTCGCTTTTGACCTCGCCCTCCAGCGGGTCGACTTTCAGCATCCGGTCGATCTCGTCGCCCCAGAACTCCACTCGGAGGGCGTAGCGGGCGTACATCGGGTAGATTTCGAGCGTGTCCCCGCGCACGCGGAAGGTCCCCTGCGTGAAGTCCACGTCGTTGCGCTCGTAGTTCAGGTCGACCAGCCGACCGAGCAGGTCGTCGCGCTCGATCTCCTGACCCACCTCGAGCGAGAGGGACATGTCGACGTAGTTGCGCGGGTCACCGAGCCCGTAGATGGCCGACACCGACGCGACGACGATGACGTCGTCTCGGGTGAGCAGCGAGCGCGTCGCGGAGTGGCGCAGGCGGTCGATTTCGTCGTTGATGGAGGCGTCCTTGTCGATGAAGGTGTCCGTCTGCTCGACGTAGGCCTCGGGCTGGTAGTAGTCGTAGTAGGAGACGAAGTACTCGACGGCGTTGTCCGGGAACAGCTCGCGGAACTCCTCGTACAGTTGTGCTGCAAGGGTCTTGTTGTGAGCGATAACGAGGGTCGGCTGCTGGATCTCCTCGACGACCCACGAGACGGTGTTGGTCTTCCCAGAGCCGGTCACACCGAGCAGTGTCTGCCGGTCCATCCCCTGACGATAGCCCGACGCCAGCTGTTCGATGGCCTCGGGCTGGTCGCCCGCGGGGTCGAACGGGGCGTCGACACGGAACTCGCGGTCGACATCTGGTCGGTCGATAGAGAGGGGGCCGCCGGTGTCGCTCATTACCTACACATCGGGCTGGATGGACTTGAGCCGCGTGGTTCATGTAAGATCGGACCAGTCGGCCTGTGTTGTAAAGGTGATACGACAACCCGGAGACGGAGAGAAGATACAACAGTGGTCGTCTCGAAAGTAAGCATCCGATACGGTTCAGGCGGATACAAACAGTCTTGTAGTTTTATTCTGTTTCACACTCGAATATCTGACATGGGTGAGACAGAAACATCGACCGAGAGCGAGGAGATTCTCGACAGCGGGCGCTGGTCGGTCGGAAACTGGGCCGTTATCGGGCTGTTCTTCGTTCTGACTATTGTCGGCATCGCAATGGCTGCGGGAGCAGGCGGCCGTGAGCTACTCACTGCAACAGTCGGCCCTGGCGGGCCGGGAGTCATCATACCGGTGGCTGTCTTCCTGTATTCGGGACTGGGTGCGCTGGGCTATGTCTTCACGAAACTGATGACCTCACTCGACGACTACGACAAGTGGAGCGACTTCGAAAACCTCGCCGAGATGTTGATGCGGATTCCCGCCGCCTGGCTTCTGGCTGTCGGCGTCTACCAGTTCGGCAGTCTGGCACTCGGCTCAACGGAACTCGCGTCGTCGCAGCTGGCCACCGGTATCCCGTTTCTCGTCGGCCTCTACGTCAATGTCGCGTTCAAGTGGCTGGGCGGTCTGGCGGATCGACTACTCGGACAGCAGGTAGAGCGGACAGGGTGGGTAGATAGCAACAGCGGGCCAAGCGGTGGGCAGACCACGGCTGATCGTGGGCCCGGCGAGCGGAGTCCGGACTCCCAGGGGCCAAGCGGAGACGACTGAGGCGTCGTCATCTGGCGCTCCCAGCGAGGTGCGGACACGAAGAACGGTCAGCAGACCGGTTTCGGGTTCACGCCGAGGTCTTCGAGCGTCTCGAAGTACTCGTCGTAGGCCGTCGAGATTACGTCGATAGCAGCCGCCTCCGCGGCGTCCCAGTCATCGTCATCCTCGCAGACAGCATCAAGTAGTTCAGCGGCCTCGTCGCGGAGGGCCACCACGTCGCTGCCGGCGCTGCGGAACGTACTCGCGGTCTGTGGGTCCGCCTGGCCGGTGAAGAAGCCGGTGTACTGCTCCTTTACTTTCTTGTCGACGAGCGTCCAGCCGACGAAGCCGCCAAGGCGCTCGACGGTCCCGTCGAAGTCGTCGAGTACGTCGTGCATCGCCGGCGTTCGGTCGGCCGGCTCGGCGTCGAGGCTGTCACGGCGCTCGGCCGTCTCGGCCGCCGCATCGGCAAACAGCGCGGCCGCGTCGTCGTTCGCGTCGTCGCTCCAGGCATCGAACGTCTCGTGGGCCGCCTGCTCGCGGGCGGCCGCCGCCGCCAGTACCACGTCCGGTTCCATCTCGCCGCGGGTGTCGGCGTACAGCGTCTTCGAGGAGCCCAGTCGGGAGAGTTCCGTCTGCTGGTCGTCACGAACGGCGTCGATAAGGTCGGCTGCGGTCATACTCTGGCCTGTGGCCGGCGCGGGCTTGTAACCATCGGACCCGGCGCTCGAAGGCTCGTATGGCTGCGGGGAGTAAGCCCCCTTCTGTTCGGGCCAGCATTCGGCTGAGCGGCCACGTCCAGCGCTTGCGCGCGGCGTCGGACTACCTGTCGACGCGGCCTTGCACCGGTGAGGTTTCGCCGTTCCATCGGTCCGTCGCCGGAAGCGTGGGGCATCGAAGATGGCCCACGGAATGCGTGGGGCGTCTCAGACGGCCCACGTGTGGAGCACAACTGTGGTCCACGAACGCGCGCCCCGGAGTCACCGGGTCGCGACTGCCCTCGGTGGGTTAGCTCTCCCTCGCTTTGGCCGCGTGCCGCACCGTCTGGTGGGGCACGACCAGCCTCGCTCGGGATTCGCACACCTCATCGGTCCGGCGACGACGTGTCGTTGCTGTTCCAGAGCCGACGGTCTCCCGCCCCGGGCTTGCGCCCGGTCACCTGTCCGACAGGTGGGGGGACTTTCCTCATGGCTTGCGCCACGGGAGCCGGCCTCCCGCTGCCACCAACAGGTACGCCAGTGCCGTGAATAAGGCTTACCAACGACCTTTTTCGGCGTCGGGTTCGCGCTTCGCGCGAACCACTCCTTGAAAAACGTCGATGAAAAAAGCGCGAATCGCAACGCGATTCGCGTGAAACCGCTCGCTTCGCTCGCGGTATGCGCAACAGCAGCAGCAGCTACTGATTTTGTGTATTCGAGCGAGCCTGCCCTTCCCCGGGTCGCGCGACAGAGCGCGCTCCCGGCCAACACTATGTTTGAAAGGTAGTAGAGAAAGCGAGCAACCGCACGATTCGCAAAAACCGAACCGGGAATGCTCAGGAGTGCGCCTTAGTCGTCGGAGGGCAGGGGCTCACCAGAGCCGTCAGTCGGCGCGGGCGAGGCCTGCATGTCGTCGTCTTCTGCGTAGGGGTACCACGTCATCTTCGTGTTGTGCATATACGGGTCGTGGTAGTCCGTCTCTTCGGGCTCGACCATCTCGGCCAGCGTCTCCTCGTCGCGGTCCGCAACGAAGTCACGGAAGGTCTCGCCGCCCTCGCGGGCGTCCTCGAAGTTGTTGACGAGGTTCTTGATCGCGCCGGGGACTTCGTCGGCCGGGACGCGCATCTCCACCCAGTCAGCGAAGCGCGGGTCGTCGCCGAGGCCGCCGCCGAGACCGATGTCGAGCGCCTCGACCGGTTCGCCGTCCTTGCGGGTCTTCATCCCGCGCAGGGAGACGTCGGCGATCTGGGGCTGGGCGCAGGAGGCCGTACAGCCCGAGAGGTGGATGTGGAAGTCCTTGTGGTCCTCGGGCAGTTCGACGTTGTCCTTGAGCCAGCGGGCGTACCGCACTTGGCGGTTCTTCGTCTCGACGATAGAGAGCGAGCAGTACTCCGTGCCCGTGCAGGCGATGGAACCGCGCATGAACGGTGACGGGTCCGGGGAGTAGTTCTCCAGCAGGGGTTCGCTGGTGAACGCGTCGAGGTTCTCCTCGGGCACGTCGGTGACGATGATGTTCTGACGCTGGGTCAGTCGAACCTCGCCGGAGCCGTACTCGTCGGCGAGTTCGGCGAGTTCAAGCACGTCGTCGGCACCCATGCGGCCGACCAGCACGTTCAGGCCGATGTAGTAGTTGCCGTCGTTCTGCTCGTGAATCCCGACGTGGTCGTTGTGTCCGTCTTGGGACCCAGTGTTGTAGCTGTACTGGTCGCGCATATCCTCGCCAGCAGTCGGGAGTTCGAAGTCGACGTACTCCTCCTGCAGGACCGAACGCATCTTCTCGGGCCCCCACTCGTCCATGAGGAACTTGATGCGAGCGTTGAAGCGGTCCTCGCGGTCACCGTAGTCACGGAAGAGCGAAGACATGCCGTGGGCCACGTCAGCGGCCTGCTCCGGCGGGACCCACACGTCGATGTCGCGGGCGAGACGCGGTTCCTTGCGGGAGAGGCCGCCGCCGATACGGACGTTGAAGCCGAGTTCGCCGTCCTTCTCAGCGGGCTCGAAAGCGAGGTCGTTGATGTCGCCCTGGCCACAGCCCTCGTCACAGCCGGCGATGGCGACCTTCCACTTGCGCGGGAGGTTCGAGTAGTCGTCGTTGCCCTTGAACGTCTCGTGGAGGTCCTCGGCAACGGGCCAGGCGTCGACGTGCTCGTGCTTGTCCTTGCCGGCAACCGGGCAGCCGACGATGTTCCGCCAGGAGTCACCACAGGCCTGCTGGGTGCCCAGACCGACGGCTTCGAGCTTCTCGAAGATTTCCGGGATGTCCTCCAGTTTGATCCAGTGGAGCTGGATGCTCTGACGGGTCGTCCAGTCACAGTAGGCCTCGCCGAACTCCGGATTATCGACGGGACCAGTTGCGTACTCCTTTGCGACTTCGCCGATAACTTCAAGCTGGCCGGGCTTGATGACGCCGTTTGGTGTCCCGATACGCATCATGAAATACGACTCCTGGCCGGAGCGCTGGTGGTACAGGCCCCACCACTTGAAGCGCTCGAACCAGGCGTCGTGTTCGTCTTCCGGGATGGCATCCCAGCCCTGCTCTGCGAACTCCATCAAGTGCTCCCGGATCTCGTTACCGTAAACCTCGTCCTTCCAATTCTCGACTTTCGTGGGCATAGCTAATGTGTTTTTCCACAAGTCTCACTGACTTATACAACACACTTTGCCGTCAACCGTCTCCCCCACTCCCCGAAACAAGCAACTGTTGCCTATTCTTTGGGACTGGCGAGCCGGGTTCGCTTCGCCGGGAAATGGACGCTCTCGTGGACGACACCGTGGAACTCGCCGGAGTCTGGGTCCACGACGCGCCCGACCGTCAGCCAGTCGGTCACGCCGCTTTCACCACAGGAGATACACTGGCCGGCTATTCGCGCCTGGATATCGAGATAATCAACGCCCACTTCCACGAACCCCTCAGCGAGCAAATCCGTCGTCTCACACCCACAGAAGTCACTTCGAGCCAACAACCACAGGTCCGAGACGTTCACTTCCCGCGAGTCGTTGACGGAAATCCAGGCTCCGTCGTCGAGCTGGTGAACGTCAGTCGTCATTACATCTCATTAGATTCTCGAAACACCTGAGGGCATCGGCGGGTGCAAGTATCACCGGGTCGAGTCGAATCCGCCGCAGTCATGCGGTGAGTGTCTCACGATACTGACCCGCTATTTGTTGGGCTCTGTCCGAGATACACACATATGTTGCCTGTAAGTCGCAGTGCGGGCCAAGCTTACAGCAGAGTCCGTCCTTAAG
This sequence comes from Haloarcula sp. JP-Z28, assembly GCF_011440255.1. Lineage (NCBI taxonomy): Archaea > Methanobacteriati > Methanobacteriota > Halobacteria > Halobacteriales > Haloarculaceae > Haloarcula > Haloarcula sp. JP-Z28. The sequence goes on from NZ_JAAOHT010000025.1 coordinate 38,087, forward strand.
ATAGTGGGGATATTACAGAGGAGTACGACATCCCGTGGCGGCCACGCTGGTCGTCGCTGTGAGAGAAACGATGACGAACGCACAACAGACCCACGACGACGATGCCGAGCGCGAAGAGCCAACGACAGACCACCTCGACAATGTCGAGGACGGCTGTGGCTGCACAGAAATCTGGGAGCACATGAGCGAAGAACGCGAAAGCGAGAGCGCATCCGACGACTGACACCCCTGTACGGGGTACTTTTGTGCGGCGCTTCCTAAACACAGATCGATGCCAGAGGGGCCCGATAACTACGTTCCATCGACCGACCGCGAATCACCGGTCGGGAAGCCGGTCATCCGCGGAGACCCAGCACTCACGGGACAGCGACCCGAGGAGGCCATCGAGTTCGATCCCGACGACCCCGAGAGCCTCGAACTCGCCGCCAAGACAGTCAAGAAATTCTCCGAGAACACCGCCGGCGGCGACGACAACGTCTTTATTCTGCGCGGCGCGGCCGCGTGTGCAGCCCTAGTTCGCGGCGAAGGGTCCTACAAGGCCGCTGCCGAACGGGCCGGTGGCGAAGCCTCGGTCTCGTTCATCCGGAAGTGGTCCCGCGTCCACGACCTCCCTCGATCCGTCCGTATTCACGTCGCTATGGGGCATATCGCGCCAACGGCGGCCAAACACATCGCCAGAGTCTCAGGCGAGTCTCGCCTCCTGCTTGCGTGGGCCGCCCTCGACCACGACCTCACTGTCCGCCAGATCCGATCCGTTGCCAGCAGTGTCAACGACGGCGCGTCCGTAGACGCGGCGCTCGCCAGAAACGGGTACGCACTGGGTGAGATACGAACGCAACTCGACCGCGACGCCTACTGTCGACTCCGCCGGCAGGCCGCACTCGATGGGGCGTCCCCCGGGGAAGTCATCAGTGAGGCTATCGAGTCGTACTTCGACGACGGACCGTAAGGCCTTAATCGCCGCTCCCCCGAGCGAATAGCGAGGGCCGGTAGCTCAGTTAGGCAGAGCGTCTGGCTTTTAACCAGATGGTCGGGGGTTCAACTCCCTCCCGGCCCGTTACCCTATGACCGACAGTGAATAGTGGTAACACTGTGGAGGGGTTGAACCCTGCCGGTCGCGCGCAACGGAGTTAGCACGTCTTCCTCCGGTTGAATTCCCTCCCGGCTCGTTGCCCTGCGAACGACAGTGAGCAGTGGCAACAACAGGAAGCCGTTGAACTACGCCACGAGCGAAGGCAGTGAGCGAAGTAGAGGTGGTTCAATGCCCTCCCAGCCTGGTGTGTTATGAATAAAGGCAGCGCGACAGTGCATAGTCCGAGACCAGTTCATTTACCACCGAGACAGTAAATGTTATTAATATGAATGGAAGTGCCAGTACACTTCAGCGCGTCCTCACACAGCCGTTGCGCCCGCTAGGTGTCACTGTCGGTGTATTGCTCGTCGTCGCTACGCTCGCGGCGGTTGCCGGCACACCGTGGCAGACGCACGCGTCAATGACAGCGGCGATTGTACAGATGCTTGCGGCGGTTCTGATGGGTGTGGTCGGTGTCGGACTGGCGTACATCAGCTGGGCAGCCGACGCGTAAGCCGGTCGTCGAAAAAGCCGAAAATAGATGTCGTTGTTATCCGCGGACAGGCATATACGCCATCCCTAGCATCAGCACAGCAGCGATGCCGGAGAGAATCGAGACGCCCCAGAAGCCGTTCTTGCGCTCGTGGAAGTAGTCCTGCTGGTCGAGCGTCGCCTGGTACTGGCCGTACTGCTGAATCGGGACGATCTGGACGGTGCTATGATCGGGGAAGTGCGTGAAGAACTGCTGCTCGTTCAGCGTGACGTTCCCACCCTCCGAGAGTTCGACCGTGTTCTCGCGCGGGGCGAACCATTCGAGCGTCGCGCCGTCAGCGGTCACTTCGGAGATTGTGGTCTCCTGTGTGCCGCTGTCGGTCGCGTACGGGTAGGTATCACCGGTCGTAAACGTCACTGTCTCAGGCTCGGGGAGCCACTCACTCAGCGGGACTTGCGTGTTGTTCGACTGGTAGACCACATACTCGGTCCCGTTCTGGGTCGCAAGTGTGTTCTTGACCGAGGAGTCCTCGGCGAGGAGCGCACTGACGTTGAGTTCTTCTTCGAGGGTCACCGTACTCTCGTTGCTGTCAGTGTGTACGCGGTAGGTGTCGTTCTGGTAGGTCGTCGTGGAGTTGTGCTCTACTGTTGCAGTATACTGTGACGATTCATTCGTCCACGAGAGGTCAGCTGCCATACTGCCGCCACCACCGCCGTGGCCGCCACCGCCACCGCCGGACATGTGGATGTTTGTGGCTGTGTATTCCGTTCCGTCGACAGTGAACGTACTCTCGTTGGTCAGTTCGGCGTCAGCGTCGAGCGACACCGCCGGCCGCTGACTCTCCGCGACGCCGATGTAGGCGTACGCAGCAACACTGATAACGAGGAAGAACGCGAAGTACGCCGCCGCGGCTCGTCGTTGCATATCAGGAGGGTCAGTCGCCGCGCCGTTTAATGATTACTTTTCGAGCGTATCGGTACGCGGGTGGCACGGGCCGTTTCGCCCCAGCAACGACGGTGTCGATGAACCGCACTGGTCAGGCTGTCTCAGACTCGCCAGCGAGAACATCGTAGCTGTCGAGCGTCCCTGCCATCGACGGGGCGTCCGAATCGTCTTTCCGCTGGGTGCCGTAATCCATCCACACGCCGCTCGTGTAACTGTACATCTCGAAGGCGGCGTCGGTTTCAACGACGATGTCGATGACCGCGTCCTCGGGAGCGTCATCGAGAACGACAGCCGACCGAACGTCGTTGTCGTGGTGCATCACCCAGACCGCGACAGCGCCGTCAATGTCATCCAGTAGGGCACTGGCTTCCGCTGGCGAAAACGGGCGGTGAGGCCAGTCGTCGACGGGTTCTGGCTCGTCCATACTGGGAGCACGGGCCGGAAGGGTATCGGTGTTCCCCCGTTACGCGGAGTCGCCCGACCGTCAGTCGGCGAAGTAGCTGGTGAAAAATCCGGAGAGGAACGACGAAATGGCAACGGCCAGAGCCATATCAGTCAGGCTCCACGGCGCATCTTCGTCGTCGGCCAGCCAGACAGTGATAGCGACACTGATTCCCAGTGAGACAATCCCGTTGAGGAGGTGCTTGTTCTTGAGCAGACTCATACGCCTGTTCGTTGGTGCGGGGTTCGTATAGAGATTACCCACGGGCGGTGTGTCCGTTGATTGAAACGGAGCCACTGGATTCGCTTGACGGGTGGCTCCGGCGCTGAGACAGTTATCCGTCACAGCAAACCGTGTACCGGACGTCTGAGTGGACGAGCGATTCAACTGTCTCAACGACATCATCGATTGTCTCGAACTGCCCGAACTTGCTCACGACCGACCCGTCCGCGCGTAACACGACCGTCCACCGGTGTCCGTTCGGGCTATCGGCCCGTTCAAACGCGAACTCGCGGTCAGGTAGTCGAGCGATGACTGGGCCGTCAGCGGTGACCGTCCACGAGACGCTATCGGCAAGCGCGCCCTCCAGTGCCATTTCGAGTCGTCGGCCGAGTCTGGCTGTCGGTTCGTCCCGTGCGTCCATACAGAAGCATCGAGGTGTAGAAGCATAAGCCGTTGTGACACTACACAACGTTCAAACGGCCCAAACCCATACTGAGAATGTGACTCAGTCGCTTCTCGTCTACGACGGCAGTACCGACCTGTTCCGGCGCGCTGCCGAGACGGTAACCCGCTGTGCCGCGGATATCACGCCTGTTCCTTGGGAATCCGATGCGATTCAGGCGTTCCTCCAGGCACAGTTTGACGACCTCCCGTTCGCGTTCATCCTGATCGAAGGGGAATCCGTCCACGTCGGCGAAGCGGCTGTGAAGGAAGCGCTGGAAGGCCTCGATGTCGCGGCCCCCGTCGCTCGGTTGGCCGAACAGGTGTATCCCACCGCCGCCGCGCCGTTCGGGCGTGTCGTCCACGGCCAAGTTCCAGCCGACATCCACGGGACCTTTCCACTGGACGAGACAGCGAAACGCCACATCGAACCGCTCCGACAGGTCCACACGATCCCTGTCGAAACGGAGTAATCGAAACGGTCAGTGTCTGGCTGGTGAGAACTGGCCTGTCGTGCGGTCGATTCTCCCGCAGGAACTACGGCGACCACGACTGCCGTTTCGACGTGTTCGGACGGTGCGTCGCCAAGCACGCTGCGGTACGTTGAACAATCCATTCAGTCACAGCAGTCTGCGCTTTACTCGCAGATACAGCGGGACATCCCGGTCAGTGTCACGGACACGTCGTTTGCTTGTCCCGAGCAACCCGATAACGAATGCCAGCACAGCCACGGTGAGCGCCGCATTGATCACACCCAGTGCCACCAGTGGGTGAATGTCATGCATTGCGATAATGACGGAGGGAGGCAGCAAAACGATGTACCGGTGCTCAGAGACGGTCACAACCTTCTGTTCGCCTCGGGGTGGTGCGGGTGCATACAACGCTGTTGAGTCCGTTTCACCGCCAGGGACGTCGAGCCACCGGTTCTCGATTGTCGTCTGACCGGACGCGTTAAACACGACGAGCATCGTCACCAGTGCGTCTTCGTTGTTGGCCACAAGCGTGGCTTCAACCGGTTCACCGGGGGCGACGTTGTTCCCGGTTGCGATCTCACCGGCCGGGATCTGATGGGTCGAACTCGGGGCAACCATTGCGATGTTGGCTGGCACGATGATAATTGCAGTCAGAAAGAGCGCGGCGTATCGCGGATCGAAGGTATCCTGTCCACGCGAACGGGCTCGTTCGCGCGAGGAACCATTCACGATCCCACTGCCGATGCTTATTGCAAACAGTATCACGCCGGAGGCCAGCATCACCGATCCTGCCTGCCAAGATTTGGCTGCCTGCTCAACTCCAAGGACCGTCGTAACCGCAGTCAGAATGTTCGTGACAACGACGCGGCTGGCGAGGATGGCCGTGCCGAAATTCGGGATTGTCACCACCTGTCCACCGGGTTGCCAGGCGACCGCAACGATCTGGCTTTCAGTCACTGGGGGTTCGGCCCCATCCTGATCCGTGAACGGGTTCGCATCCCCCCTGGTAATGTATCCTTGCTCAGTTTCACCGACAACTCGGTGTGTCGTCAACTCCCCACCACGAATGTCCTGTGACTGGAACACGATGACATCGCCCTGTTCAATGTCGCCCGCAACCTGCTCCGGAATCGCAACGAAGCCGTCGCCTTCCTGAATCGTTGGCGACATACTTCCGGACACGACAAAGCTCAAAAGTACCGGCTGCCCAACCAGTGCACCTACGATGAGTGCCAGAACCAACACAAACCCGGCGATTGTCAGCCCTCTCGCCACATACGTTCGGAACATACCAGTCTGTTGCTACGCGATGTAGACTAGCAGAATATAAATCGGTGTTGCTGAGTCGATGGGAGTGACGCAACCACCCTGTCGTCACGGGATACTGCGTTCCGAACCATCGTTTGTGGCAGCCAGGAGCAGTGTCTCCCGCTATCAGGATCTATCCCCTCCGTGGCCACAGAGTGGCATAAGCAGCACAAGCTATACCGGAGCAATCAACAATTGCAGAAAGTGACCGATCAACGGCGTCATCCGTCGTTTGAATCGGACGGCTCGTTTTCATCAGGATGTGTCACATCAGCATTATCAGTCGAGTCGGTGAAAAGCAGGCTTGAAAGCGACGCCGTCGCTCCTTCTCTGTCTTCCACGGTGGGCTCAGTATCGCGTGTCGATGGTGACGCGAGCGGGTCGACAGTCGGTGGCGCCGTGTACGTGTAGATTTCACTATCAACGAGGACTGCATACTGATCGCCGTCTTCGAGGACGCGCCTGTCACTATCGATAGCAATGTCAACAAGATCTACCAGCGAGTCCGTCGGGACAGGTGTCCGGTCGTCGGCATCCGGGATTCGTGCCGTCGAGATCCACTCGTCGAAATCGTTACGTGCACGCTCGAACTCGTTGCGCGCTCGCTCGCGGTCGGTGACTACAAGCCAGCCACGCCAGCGTGCTGTCCCGAGGAAGGCTATACAAAACAGTCCGAACACACAGAGCACAGGCCCGCCGTACAGTTCCAGCCGTGTCGGTTCGATGGTCCGAGTCACCTGCTCGGTCGCGTCGTAGGGGGTCTCTCCGGCTGTGGTAGTGCTAACGCGGTAGACACTCTGTCCGGGCACAATTTCGATGCGGTCGGTGCGGGTATCCGTGAACGTCTCTCCGTTGACCGACGACTCGACGGTCGTATCGGCGACAAGGAGGACCTCTGTCTGTCCGGGGGCAGCCCCCAGATCGTTCTGTATTGCTTCGGTACGGTTGAGGATTGTCGGGATATCCACGCTAACTGTGGTTGTTGCCGCCTCGCCGTCTGCTATCTCGACGGCATCGAGTGTGTCGAGCGAGTCGCGTGTCTGCCAGTGGACCACCTGATTCCCGTTTCGCTCCTCAACAGCGCGGATGACCAGTGACAGGTTCGTCGAGGTCACTGCCGCGTTCCCCTCAGTGTTGTCGTGTGAAACCGTGTACGTGCCATCGAGTTCGGGCGATGCCGTCGTGAAATACAGCGACCGGTTGCTAAGTCGCTCACCCGCACTGAAAACCTCGGTATCACGCGAGACTGTGGCGCCGTGTTCGAACTCGCTTTCCACCGTCCACGTGCCGACGGTCTGTTGTTCAGTAACCGTTTCTGCTCCGTCAACATGGCTGTCGTACGTGACGTAGCCGCCAGCAAGCGTTAGCGTAAGTGTAACGAGTAGTAATAGCACAAACCAGCGATTAAGAGCGGAGCGAATAGACACTGAAAACAACTTATCCATTTTCACCATTTACACCCGGTAACCTGCGATGCGACGTGACTACTGGCCTCCTTGGGTCCAGCACACTAGCGTTTTCTGCTTCATTTGATTCGCCGTTGGCCAGATATTGTTTCGTTGCACGCACTACGGACAGTATGGTTTGGATAGATACGCTCATGGAACTCAGCCGCCTATGCTGCCGCTATCGCCGTCTTTGCTTGTCTCGTAGAGATTTTGAACCTGCTCGCTGGTGAGCGCGGTGTCGTAGGCTTTTGGCTCGTCCATGTAACCATCAAACGGAAAACTGAGATCGTCATTACCGTCAATCCCGTTGCCTATCCGGAGTGGTTCATCGGACCCAAACGGGTCTTTTAGATCGCCGCTGTATCCATTATTTTCATAATCTCCATTTATATAGACTTTGTCTTCAGGTGGCTTAGACGACCGGTGGGTCCAGACAACATGGTTCCAATTACCTTCACCCACTGTTGCACCTGTCTTTATTACATTCGTCTTTCCATCTTTCTGCCCAGTTTCTATGCCGATTTCAAATTTATTGTCAAATCTATAGTCAGTTTCACCGAGGAAAAACTGGTATCCCTTCTCAGCATCAGAATCCCGGTTATTGCTGGGAGAATCCCACTTACTGAACAGTCGCGAATACAAATTCGGTATTGAATACGGCCGTATCCAGACGGAAAAAAATCGTCTCCTTTCGTGAAATCTAATTTGGAGCTGTCAGAAAGTTCAATAACGTCATCTCCAAAACCGTCGTCATCTCTGGAACCGTCGTAATAGAGCACATTATCAGCTTCAGCCGGTTCATACCCAATATCCTCATATCTTGGACGAGTAGCACCGTTACTACCCCATTCGTCTGGAACCGTTTCACCGTCAACTTCCTCGAAATTCCACCATGAAACCCGAGGATCATCATAGATGAGTTCAACCGTTCGACTCAAGATTACCTCCTGATTGCCAGCGGTGGCAGCAATATCAAGCGTGATATCGTATGACTCGTCGTTAGGACTCTCAGGGAATTTAAGAATGGCTTCGATGCTCTCAGTATCGCCTTTATTAATCGTATCCGGCAGGTTTATAAAGCCACTATTATCTTTGAACACGTTTTCTTTCTGAACAAGATTACCACTACTATCCGTGATTTCGATTATGTCCGCATCTATATCGCCACTACTGATCTGAGCGCCCAAGTCGTTGTTCTTTAATTCGATCAGCGATACTGTCTCGCCAGGCCCTCCAATAGAACTTTTTCCGCTGACTCCGAGCAACGGACCGTCAGAACTGTCTCCAGTCGTATTAATATTCACCTGACGGTCAGCAGTCACGTCTGTGAACCCACCAGTTCCCCACGTAAGGAGTCCGGCACCGCTACCGATCAGTGCGAGTGCACTCCGGCGAGTCCACTTCTTGCTCATATTTCAACATCCGGGGGCGTCTCGCCCGATCCAAGGCGGAGTTGCTGGCTCTGCCAGACGTGATACAGCCC
>NZ_JAAOHT010000026.1:0-46228 GCF_011440255.1 Haloarcula sp. JP-Z28
GATGGATGACAATCGAATTTATATGACTGCCTGCATTGTACCCAAGCAATCAGACTATGGCGGGGTATGTGTGTACGATTGCAGGCGGCAAGGGCGGCGTCGGGAAGACGACGACCGCGGTAAATCTCGGGGCCGTCTTGCAGGAGATGGACTACGACGTGGCCGTCGTCGACGCAGATCTGGGGATGGCGAATCTCGGCTCGATGCTCTCCGTGGAGCCCGAAAAGAGCCTCCACGAGATTCTGGCTGGCGAGGCTGCGGTGAGTGAGGCTCTGACTGATGCCCCGGGTGGGCTCACGGTGATTCCGGGCGAACAGTCCCTTGAGGCGTTTGCGGACGCTGACCCCGCAAAGCTCAGGAAAGTCATCAAGACGCTCCGAAATGCCTACGACGTGGTGCTGATTGACACCGGGGCTGGACTGAGCCACGAAGTCGCCGTGCCGCTGGGACTGGCTGACGGCATCGTCCTCGTCACGACCCCCGATGACGTTGCGGTGGGCGATACAGTCAAAACAGCCCAGCTAGCGGACCGCATTGACGGGACCGTTCTCGGCTCAATCATCAACCGCGCGACCCGCCACACTGATGTCGCGTCCATCGCCGAGCAGATGGAGTTCCCGCTGCTTGCGGTCATCCCGGATGACCCGCAGGCGACGACCGAGGAGCCGCTCGTACTCAACGCCCCTGAGAGCACGGCTGCCGATGCCTATCAGCGACTGTCCGAGGCGCTGGAAGGCGTGTTCTTCCACGGCGAAAGCCCCGAACGGGATATCGAGACAATACTTGACGACGAGTGGTTCATTGAAGACACCGAGGACCACTCCGATGCCGACGACGAGGACTCTGGCGGCGTGTTTGGCCTGTTTAACTGATATTTTTGCACCCGCCTGCTGTTCCGGTCGCAGTCCGCCGCCCCGACCGCATTTCACTGCCTCTAGATCATTCTGGAAGCGGCGGCCACAGCGTCGCGACCGTTTCCTGAATGAGCTGGGTCTGTGCCCGGCGCAGTCGCTCTGAGAGTGACGACGCAGAAATGTCCAGTTCCGTCGCCACTGCGTCCAGTGATGCACGTCGCGGGATTTCGAAATGCCCCATCTCGTACGCCGTCCGTAGCGCCTCCAGTTGTCGGTCAGTGAGCCCGTTCCCGGGTGACTTCGGCTCCGCATCCCGAGTCAGCCGCTCCAGTCTGAACTCCGCGTTCCGTTGCCAGAACGAGGAAAAATCGGTGAACGCCGCCCGGTCGGCGAACCAGCCCATTTGCTCCCAGCCGTCCGCAGTCACAGTTATCTGTTCGATTATGGCGTCTGCCGTGGCGAGGGCTTCGAGTCCGTCGAGGTCGTCGATCTGGCCGCCAAGCTGCTCCTCGAAGCTCAGCGCCGGCACTGCCTGATACCGGCGGGTGTCGCCGGCCGTCCCGATTTGCGTCCACTCCTGAATGTCGTCGGCGTTAGTGAGTGCCCGCTCGACAGCCTGCTCGGTGCCACCTGTCACGGTTACAATAAACAGCGGCCGCCGGCCGTGGTTGTACTGGAGGGAAAGGACAATCGACGCTTCGGGGACTGTCGCTGCAACCGACACGAGCGGCAACGCATCACAGTGTATCTGAAACTCCGCAATGAGCCCCATACACTGTTGCTCTTTGCGAGGCTGAAGCCCCTGTCGGAACAGCGCGTCTGCCCCTGCTGACATCCTCCCCTTTTAAACGGCCCAACCACTGAGAGAACGGCTTAGCCCGACTGCGCTCGACCGTACAGTTGTATGCAGCCGACACAGTCTGCAGACGCGATCGAAGTCGAGTTCGAGCGCTACGGTGACGGCCAGCCCCTGCTCCTCCTGCACGGCGGGATGGCTCCCCGAGAGTACTGGCGACCGGTCATATCGGTCTCTGAGGGATACGGCGCTGTCGTCCCCCAGCGACCGGGGTTCGGCACCTGTCTCGACTCCCCCGCAGAGACGAGCGCTGACGAGGTGCTGGACCGCGAGGTCAGGTATGTTCAGGCGCTTGTCGACGCTGTCGATGGCGACCCAATCCTGTTCGGCCACTCGTACGGCGCACTCACCGCTATCGAGGCCGCGACGGGTACGTCGGTCGAGGCAGTTATCGCGTACGAACCGGCGGTACTTCCCGCCGAGTACCGGGCCGACGCTGACCTCGCTGACCGAATGGCATCGCTCGTACAGGATGGAAAGCGAGAGGAAGCGGTGAAACGCTACATCGAACAGGTCCTTCACCCAGATGGTATCGAGGACCTCGACGCCTGGCTTGCGGAGTGGCCTGTCTGGCCCGACTGTGTGGCCCTCGCCGAGGAGGTCGTCCGGATGAATCGGTCCGTCGAACAGTACCGGCTCCCAGACTGCCTCGACGTTGACGTACCCACTCTCGTTCTGTCCGGCACCGACGGGCCGGACTTCCTTCGACAGAGTGCACGGGACGTTCACGACGCACTGCCACAGAGTCGATTCGTTGAGTTCGATGGAGTCAGTCACAGCGGCCCCGCCGAGGCACCTGAACTAATCGCAGCAGAAGTCGACGCGTTCCGCAAAACGTAGCCCGGCCAGCCGGACCGGTTCTCTACTCGTCGCTTGTCACACCGGATACCCGAAACTGCCGCGCCTACATCGAGGTCGGTGCTTCGACGCCCAGTGCGTCCAGCGCGTTCGCAATCGTCGTTCGGGTCCCGTCGACGAGCGCCAGCCGCGCAGCGCGGGTCTCTGGGTCGGCATCGAGGACCGGGCACTCCCGGTAGAAGGCGTTGAACGTCTCGGCGAGGTCGCGGGTGTAGGTGGCGACGGTGTGGGGCGTCAGGTCGTCCGCGGCCGCCTCGATGACGGCAGGGAACCGGGCCAGTTCGCGGAGCAGGTCGCGCTCTTCCGGTTCCGACAGCGGGTCGAGGTCGGGTTCGTCAGGGATGTCGGTTTCCACGTCGCCCAGGATGCCACAGCAACGCGCGTGGACGTACTGAACGTATGGCGCGGACTGGGCCTCGAAGTCCAGCGCGCGGTCCCACTCGAAGGTGATGCCTTTGGTCGGCTGTTTCGAAACGATGTCATAGCGTACCGCGCCAATACCGACTTGGCGGGCGATGCGGTCGATGTCGTCTTCGTCAAGGTCTCCCCGGGTTCGGTCGTCCAGCCGGGACTCGACCTCCTCCCGTGCGCGGTCGATCGCTTCATCCAGCAGGTCGTCGAGGTCGATGCCGGTCCCCTCACGCGTGCTCATCCCGCCTTCCGGGAGGTTCACCCAAGAGTAAAACACCTGCCGGAGCTGGTCGGTGTCGTTGTCGAGCAGCTCGAGGGCTGCTGCGAGCTGGTCGGCCTGTAGCTTGTGGTCCTCGCCCAGCACTGTGACGGCACGGTCGTAGGTGTCGAACTTCCACTCGTGGTGAGCCAGGTCCCGAGTCGTGTACAGTGAGGTCCCATCGGAGCGCAGGAACACGAGATTCTTCTCGAAATCGGGCAGGTCCAGCTGCCAGGCATCCTCCTCGTAGACGGCGCAGTCGAGCCCCTTCAGGCGGTCGACCAGGTCGTCCGTGTCGCCGTTGCGCATGAACTTCGTCTCCTTGACGAACTCGTCAAACTCCGCCGGGAGGCGACCGAGTGTGTCCTGCATCCCACCCAGCACAGTGTCGACGACCTCGGCGACGCGTTCGTACGTCTCTTCGTCGCCGTCTTCGAGGCCCTGCAAAATCGACTGGACCTCGGCCTCCGCCGCCTCGACTTCGTCGGGGTCGCCATCTTCGAGGACGGTGTTGCCCTTGCGGTAGTACCGGACCATCTCGTACTCCGGGGACTCCCGCTCAGGTTCGGGCAGGTCATCCTCGTCAAAGGTCTCGTACGCCCAGGTGAACACCGCAATCTGTCGGCCCGCGTCGTTGACGTAGTAGTGGCGGTCGACGTCGTAGCCGGCGTAATCAAGCACGCGAGCAACGGCATCGCCGATGATAGGGTTGCGTGCCCGCCCGACGTGGACTGGGCCAGTCGGGTTCGCGGACGTGTGCTCGACGACAACGCTGGTGTCGCGGTCGGGAAGCCGGCCAAACCCGCTCTCTGTGACTGACTGCAGGGTCTCGGCGAAGTATGCTTCGCTCGGGAGGAAATTGACGTACGGCCCCTGTGTCGTCACGTCGCTAACGTAGGTGAGGTCATCGACGGCAATTGTGTCGGCGATGTCGCTGGCGACGTTCGGCGGCGCGGTACCGACCTCGCCGGCCAGCCGGAAGGCGACGCTCGACGCTAGCACGGCGTCGACATCCTCCGGTGGCTCCTCGATACCGAGGTCCTCGGCCGGCAGGTCGAGGGTTGTGAGTGCGTCGGCGAGGGCGTCCTCGACCTCCGCACGGAGCTGCAGGAACATACGCCCGGATTTCGCGGCGGAGAGTAAATGGGTAACGAAACCCCGACCGCCACAGACGGTCCGGCCGACTCCACAGCCACAGCAACCGCCGCTATTCAGGCGAGTGTCGGAGAAACTGGGACAGCAGTCCGTCTCAGGTCAGGAGCCGCGGACCAAACACCATCAACAGAAGGCCGCTGATCATCGATACCGTAATCGCGATCGAGACGGCCGTCGTCACCCGTCGCCCGTCCGAAACGGGCAGCCGCGAAACGAACGATTCGGTTGACGCCCGAAGAATGTGGCCGCCGTCGAGTGGGAACGTCGGAATGAGGTTGAACTGGCCGATGACGAGGTTGATCCAGCCGGTCCAGAAGAGGACGTTCGCAAGCAGGAACACCGGCGTCGTTCCGAGCGCCCCGAGCGGGCCCTGGACAGTGTAGAAGTTCGTCGCAATGCCGGTGAAGCCGGCGAAGTTATAGCCGAAGCCGCCGGCGACGCCGATGAACGGGAGCAAGAGCGTGCTGAAAATCCGCTGGGCGAACGAGAACTCGGAGACCGACGTTGGTGCGTCCGGCGAGCCGCCGATGAATTCGAGGAACGCGGCCGCGGGGTAAGCGTCGATACCGAAGTCACTGACCTGAATGCCACTGATACCCTGCTGGATGCTAACGCCGATGATGCCGTTGTCGACCTGCTCGCTTTCGGCCATCGTCACTTCGTAGGTCTCGCGGGAGCCGTCGGCGTAGCCGGTGACGGTCACCTCGTCACCGGGTTCACCGCCTTCAAGCGTCTGTATCAGTGCCGCCCCGCTGTGTGTTCGTTCCCCGTTGACCGCGGTGATAATCATGCCCTCGCCGCTCGGTGCCCCCTCTCCGGCGAGCGGGCCGTCTTCAGCGACCAGCACGTACGCGCCGAGCGGGGTCGTGACTGTCTCCCCAGACTCGGTTTCGAGCGTCGCTACGGGGTGGTCTTGGGCCGCCTGTTCGAATTCACTGCGGGTTGCTACTGCGGTCCCGTTGACAGAGACAATCGTCTCCCCAGTTCCAAGTGACGCGCTCTGAAGGGCCGCAGAGACGACGACGGACCGTTCGACGGTGACGGTGTCGGCATCCTTGCGCGCCACTTCGACAGTCTGTGCGTCGCTTTCGGCGAGCACTGATTCGAGTGCCTGCTGGTTCTCGACCGACTGGCCGTTGACCGCCGTGATGACATCACCCGACTCGATACCCGCATCGGCGGCGGGGGTTCCGTTGATGGGGCTCCCGACCGGCACGCCGTCAACGACGGCGACAGCGCCAGCGACCGGTCCAAACAGCAACAGGAGCGTGATGATAGCGAGTGCGAAGTTGTTCGTCACGCCGGCCGTGTACATCCGGGTCTGGGAGCCACGGTCGGTGCGGAGGAGTTCATCTTCGTCGGGTTCGACGAACGCCCCAATCGGAATAATCGCCAGCAGGGCAAGCCCCATTGACTCGATATCGATGTCTTCGACGCGACAGAAGAGTCCGTGGCCGCCCTCGTGGACGACGAGGCCGAGCAACAATCCGAGCACGATTTCCGGGGCGACCGACAGCGGGAGGAAGTCATTGACGCCGGGAATCGCCAGTGCGTTCCGCGGTTCGTTCAGTGCGGAGGGCTGTGGGTTGACGAGCGCCTGGTAGGCTCCGAGCGCAACGAGGAGGAACGAGCCGACCATCACGACGAGGCCGAACCCGACGCCGAGGTTCCCCCAGGCCCGCCAGAACCGCTTTGGCCGTGCGAGCCAGTCGAGCACAGCTTTGCCCTTCTGTGTGTGAATCGTCGTAATCGGGCCGCTAAAACGAATATACTCGGGGACAACGCCGCGAGTCCGGAGCGCCATCGCGAGGAGGGTGTAGGCGACAAGGCCCGCGAGGACCCACGTCAGCGTACTCACCATTTATCTGAAAATAGGCGTAGCCAAGCAAGAGGGTTTGGTTTGGGTCACACTGCTGGCCCACAGCAGCCAACGGTGAAGTGACCCCGCCGCAAACGACAACGCAATGTACGACCATATTCTGGTTCCCGTCGATGGGAGCGACGAAGCCACGGCAGCCGCACGACGTGGCCTCGCACTGGCAAAGGATTTCGACGCAACGGCTGAAGCGGTCTATGTCGTCGAGCAGCGCGCGCTCGCACTCACGCGAACAGACCGCGAGAGCGCCCGTCTCCGGGAACACGGCGAGTCAGTCCTCGCGGAGATCGAGTCACTCGCCGCCGACATTGGTCAGTCCGTCACGACGGAACTGCTAGAAGGGAAACCAAGTGCGCGGATAGACGAATACGCTCGTGAAACCGACGCAGGACTCATTGTCCTTGGCCGACAGGGGATGACCGGTCTCGGGAAGCGACTACTCGGCGGCGTCACCGAGCAGGTCTTGCACCGAACTGCCGTGCCCGTGTTCGTCGTTTCGGCGGAGAAGCAGGCTGACAGGGACGAATTCGATTACTCGCGGCTACTCGTCACAACCGATGGGAGCGAGAACGCTGACACGGCGACACGACACGCCGCGGCGGTAGCAGACAGATACGACGCGCTAGTACACGTGCTCAATGTCGTTGATATCCAGGCCGCTGGCGGAGCGTTCAACGCTGGCGGGTTGAACGAGACGTTCATCGAACGACTGGAGGCGAATGGACGCGACGCCGTCGCAACAACCGCCGACGAACTTCGGACGGCGGCCCCGGACATCTCGGTTGAAACGGCCGTGGAACAGACGACCTCGCTTGACGGCGTTGCCGCCGGCATCCAAGAGTACGTCTCCGACAATGACATTGACTTCGTCGTGATGGCGTCACACGGCCGTTCGAACCTGAAACGCCAGTTGCTCGGTAGCGTTACGTCGCAACTGCTCCGAACCGTCGATGTCCCTGTGCTGGTGACGCCCCGTTCGAACTGAGGGGTGGACGAACCACCCGTTCTATGTAGTGTGGAAACATAGTACAATGAGGTGCCGGACAATGCCAGAAACCTGCGGTATCTGTGGCGAGACGGTCCCTTTTGACGCTACCGTCCACGCGATGATTCACACGCACAGCGAGACGGGCGTCATCGACGCGTACGTCTGTCAGGACTGCTACGACGAGCAGCTCGGACCGATGTTCGAGCGGGTCGACACGCAGGAACAGTCACCCTGAAGACACCCTTCAACAGGGTGTTACGGACGGGTAGGCCCCTCCTACCCGGATTACTCGTTGCGACGGAAACGCTCCACGACGAACTCCCGGTCAAGTTTCGCGATGAACGTCCCGAGCTGTGGGCCTTCGGTGTCGTCGAACAGCAGCCGGTAGCCGGCCGAGAAGAACTCGCTGATGTCGATGTCGTTTCGCTTTGCCGTCTCGTAGATTTCCGACTGGATTGCCTCGCCGTCGTGGCCTTCGGCGATGAAATCGGCCAGTTCATCCAGTGCGGCCGCCGTTGCGTCGTCGAATGAGACCTCGGGTATCTCGGCGCGCTTGAGTTCGTAGTTGAATTCGTTGTTCGTCAGGCTGGCCCACTCTTGGGCTCGCTCGACGCGGGCAAGCGCCTGCTCGACGGCCCACTCCGGCGCATCGTCCGGGATATGGCCTTCTTTCCGGGCGATCTGCTCCCGGAGCGCCGGGTCGTCGGTCATCCCGAGCACGGCCGCAAATGTGTAGGGAATCCGTATCCGCTGTTCGCGTGGGTCGTCCACGACCATCGGATAGGCTCGCTCTGCAAGTTCGGCGTCGTCCTCGCTGGCTTCGATTTCTTCGAAATATCGCCGTTCGAACCGGTCGAACTCGTCGACGAGCTGGTCGATATTCTCGACGGAGAAGTCCCGCTGTTTCCGCGGGTCCTTCACAAAGAAGTACTTGAACACCTCCGGTTCGAGGATGTCCAGCACTTCGTCGACGGTGATGACGTTGCCGGAGGAAGAGGAGAGCGGTTCGCCGTCGAGGGTGAACCACTCGTACACCATCGGGACCGGCGGCTGGATGTCCAGCACGTTCTCAGCGACATCCTCACCTGATGGCCAGGAGCCCTCGGCGTGGTCCTTGCCGAAGGGCTCGAAGTCGACGCCCAGAATCTCCCACTGAGCGGGCCACTCGAACCGCCACGGAAGCTTTCCGTCCCGGAGCGTCGCCGTGCCTTCGTGGCCACAGCCATCAATGGTCTGGTCGCCGGCCTCGACGTCTTCACAGATGTATTCGACTTCGCCGGCGTCGAGGTCGACCGCGGTGACGCCCTCAGTAATCTTCCCACACTCGGCACACTGGGGCAGGAACGGGACGTAGTCGTCGTCGACCTTGTTCTGATACTCCGCGAGCACGTCACGGGCCCGGTCGGCGCGTTCGAGCACCCGGCGCGTGACTGCTTCGAACTCGCTGTCGGCGTACAGCTCGGTGTTCGAGACGAACTCCACGTCGACGCCGACCAGCTCGGCGCTTTTCTGCAGGAGCGCCGTGAAGTGGGCGCCGTAAGAATCACAGCAGCCGAATGGGTCCGGAATATCCGTGTATGGCTTCCCGAGGTTCCGCCCGAGTGCGCCGGCGTCGACTTCCCCGAGGCCGACGATGTTCCAGTCGAGGTCGGCGAGCTGGCGGGGGACCGCCCGCAGCCGGTCCTTGTCGTCGGCGGTGAACACCTGTCGAACCTCGTGACCGCGGTCCCGCAGGGCCTCGGCGACGTAGTAGCCCCGCATTATCTCGTTGAAGTGACCGATGTGGGGGACGCCAGACGGGGAGACGCCGCCCTTAATGACGATTGGTTCGTCGGGGTCTCGTGCCTCGATGGCGTCGGCGACGGAGTCGGCCCAGAACGCCCGGGAACCGCCGCGGCCGACCTCGTAGGGGTCTTCCGCCATCTATGCCTCCGGAAGGATTTCGGACCCGTCGAACTCGCCGTCTTCGACTGCGCGCACGACACGTTCGGGATCAGTGCCGTCGAGCACCATCGTCCGGATGCCGGACCGCTGGATGATTTTCGCGGCTAGCAGGTCGACCGGTGCGCTGCTGCCGGCGTCCATCTCGATGTCGGCGATCACGTCGACGAGTTCGTCCGCGCCGAGTTCGTCGAACCGCGTCGCGTCGTCGTCCTCGTTCGGGTCGGCGTTGTAGACGCCCGGAACCGATGTTGCGTACACGAGCAGGTCAGCGCCGACGTACTCCGCGAAGGCGGCCGCCACGGCGTCGGTGGTCTGTGCGGCGACGATGCCACCGAGAACGGGGATATCCCCGCGACGGATGGCTTCCCGGCCCTCGTCGTAGCTTTCAGCGGGTGTCGGCGCGGCACGGTCGTCTAGAGCGGCGATCAGCAGTCGGCCGTTCAGCCGCGTGACGGCGATGCCGAGCTGGTCGAGTTCGATCTCGTTCGCGCCCAGATCCCGAGCGCTGCCGATGTAATCACGTGCTGTCGGGCCACCGCCGACAACGGTCCCGAGCGTGTGCCCCTGTGCATCGAGCGACTGGATGGCGTCGGCGTAGTCGGCGACCCGGTCCGCGTCGAGGTCCGGGGCCAGTACGCTTCCGCCAATGGAGACGACGACTTTCATTAGCCCGCCGTAACCGCGATGCACTCTTAAGGGTTGTCAAGGCCACTGACTGCTGTCTCTCTAGTCCGCCCTTTCTGGTGCCCACAGTGACTGCTGTCGGTCGCGTACCGGTGGGAATGTCTGTATGACGTGTGCCCGACGTGCTGACGCACGTCTGACGGTTCTGACACTCTACCGGTGAAATATGCCGTTTACCGGCCTTCCCAGAGGGTGATATCTCTCTTTCACAGACCGTTCAAAGCACCACGGAACTAGTGCCAATCCATTGGCTAAGAAAGCTTTGTAAAACGTCTAAAGAAATCTGAAACGGTTATAAAAAATGCGTTTTAGCTCGATTTGTCCTGAAAGTGACCGAAGTGACCTGAAGGTTCCTTCCTTTATATACTCTCGGCGGGGTTACGAGAAAGTGAGGTGACAAAGATGAGCGCTACCGCAACGCCCTCCGGCGAGGAAGAGCCCTCCAAAGAAGAGCGACTGAAGTCGTTCCTCGCAGAGAAGGCCAGTGACGGCGAGATGTATTTCAAGAGCAAGTTCATCGCTGATGAAGTCGGTCTCTCCCCCAAAGAGATCGGTGCCCTAATGGTCAAGCTCAAGGACAGCGCGTCCGAGATTAATGTCGAAAAGTGGTCGTACACGAGCGCGACCACCTGGCGTATTGAGCCGGCGTAGGCGACTGGTCCCCGCGTACAGTTTTTGCACGGAGTACCTGCTAGCTGTGCGATCGTTCGCGGAGTATTTGTGCCCGCATCGTTTACGAGCAGTTGATGAGTGGCTCCGCCGCGGACCCGCCGTCGCCTGACCGATTGGCCGGCGTGTTCTCCGTCTCGTCAGTGCGGCGGACGGACGGAACTGTCCAGTATCTCGGCAACCCACTAGTGCCACCGGATGCCGTCGCTGAGCAACTCAGGCCGGTGTTCCGACAGCGGGGCTACGACGTTCGGCTCGAAGAACTTGGTCCCGAATCGGCTACTGGGACTACTGTGACGAGCAACGGTGGGACTACCGTTGTCGACGACCCGGGCGCCAATGACTCGATTGCTCCCGGTGGCGCGGTGAACACGCGCCCGGGCCAGTACGCACTGGTGGCGGAGCCTGTCGGTACGGACACCGGCGGCGTTCCGTGGCTCAACATCGGGCTGTTGCTCGCGACTATCGCGTCGACCCTCTATGTCGGGGCGAGCGCCTGGTACTATATCCCGGTCGCTGAGAACCCACTTCGCGTGTTCGAAGCTTGGCCGTTCATGGTCGCGATGCTCGGTGTGCTCGGTATCCACGAACTGGGTCACTACGCCGCGGCCCGCTATCACGGCGTCGACGTGACGCTCCCGTATTTCATCCCATTCCCGTCGTATCTCGGCACGATGGGGGCGGTCATCAACATTCGCGGACGCATCCCCGACCGGACGGCGCTGTTCGATATCGGCGTGGCCGGCCCGCTTGCCGGCCTCGTTGCGACAACAATCGTCACGGTCATCGGCCTCTCGATAGACCCGATTACCGTCCCGGAACGCGTGGCAAACAGCGACACCGGCGTCATCATCACGTTCAACTATCCACTCCTGTTTCAGGCGCTGGAAGCTCTGGTGAACGCGCTGGGGCTCGGAACCGAGGTCGGCCCCGGCGAGTCAGTCCACCCCATCGTGTTCGCCGGCTGGGCCGGGATGTTCTTCACGTTCCTGAATCTGCTTCCGGTGGGGCAACTTGACGGCGGTCACATCGTGCGGTCCATCGTCGGACGTCGTCAGGAAACCATCGCCGCCGCGGTGCCTGGCGCGTTGTTCGCACTCGCCGGCTACCTGTACTTTACCCGCGACCCCCCGCCGGTCGGCTTCGGCGTCTGGGGCCTGTGGGTGTTCTGGGGTCTGTTCGCCACCGGGCTCGCGTACGCCGGTCCGGCCCGCCCGACCGTGGATACGACGCTGGACCGATGGCGAGCGCTGCTTGGCCTGTTTACATTCCTGCTGGGAATCGCCTGTTTCACGCCGGTTCCGTTCGAGATCAGCGCGGTCTAACTGTCAGGCGGTGTCGCTGTGGCTGTTCTCAGTGTGAGTACCCTTGGTCCGGAAGCGGCTCGCCATTGAGCGTCACGCCGTCCTCGGTGACCGTTCCGATCCGGTGGAGCGGGCACGGCGTGGCCTCTCTGGCTTCGAGCACGTCGGATTCAGGCAGCGTACACACCAGCTCGAAGTCCTCACCGAAGAACACACCCAGATCTCTGCGCTCCTGCTCCGTCTCCGCGAACGTGTCGACCTGCGGGTCTATCGGCAGTGGCGCTTCGATAGCGAAGCCACAGCCGCTGGCCTCGGCTAGCTGGTGCAGCGAGCGGGCCAGCCCGTCGCTCGAATCCATCATCGCTGTCGCGTGCGGTCGGAGCGCGACGCCCGCACTGACGCGAGGCTCGAACTGGAATAGCTCGTTCGCCCGGTCGGTGTCGCCACGGTCGAACAGTTTGAGGGCGGCGGCTGACCGGCCGAGCGTTCCGGTGACACAGACCGCGTCGCCGGGCGAAGCGCCCGAGCGACGAACCGGCTCAGCTGCGGAGCCGATGGCCGTCGACGCGACGGTGAACTCGTCGTGGCTATCCAGGTCGCCGCCGACGTACTCCGCGCCGACCGCGTGACACACGTCCTGTGCGCCGTCGACGAACGCCGCGAGTTCGTCCGCGTCGAACGACGGCGCGCCGTACGCGGCCACCGCCGCCGTTGCCTCGGCCCCCATCGCCGCAACGTCCGACAGCGAGGCGGCGACGGCCCGCCAGCCCGCCGTGTAGCGGCTCGTCCCCGCCGGGAAGTCCGTCCGCTCGTGGAGCATATCGGTCGTGATGACTTGCCCGTCCACGACGGCGCAGTCGTCGCCTGCGTCGGGAAGTCGGTCGGCGAGGTCAGCGAGTGCGGCCCGCTCGTCCATACCCCGTCGTCGGGTTCCCGGGGCAAAACCCCCGCGGATATCCGCCGGCGAGACAGGGTCGGTGGGTTGAAATCGGAGACTGCCAATCCCATCCACATGGATGGGAACCGGGTGGCGACGGTCGTCGGGTTCGCGGCAGCGCTCGCCGTCCTCTCGGGGCTGGTGTGGCTTGTCGGCATCGGCGAGACGCTGGACGCGCTTACGACGGCGGACCCAGGGGCGCTTCTCGCCGTCGCAGGCATCGCCATACTGTGGCTCGTCTCGTGGGGGCTAGCGCTGTGGACGGTTCTTCAGGCGCTTGGCGCGCCAGTGGCGCCACGCACCGCCGTCCTCGTGTTCGTCGCCGCCGTGTTCTCGAACAACGTCACGCCCTTCGGGCAAGCCGGTGGCGAGCCAGTGAGCGCGTTGCTCATTTCGACGGCTGCCGACACCGAGTACGAGACCGGGCTGGCGGCCATCGCCACCGTCGACACGGTCCATTTCCTGCCGTCAGTCGGGTACGCCATCGTCGGCTTCACCTTCGTCGCAGCCGGTGCGGTCCAGTTGACCCGGAACCTGGCGTTTGCCGCCGGTGCTGTCGCGGTGCTCGCGGTCGGCATCCCCACTGCTGCTGTCCTTGGCTGGCGACACCGAGACCGGGTTCAGGCGCTGGTCATTCGCGGTGTCTCACCGGCTCTGACCGCGCTGTCGAACGTCGTGCCCCGATGGTCACCGCCGTCCGCAGAAAACATCGAGGCACGAATCGAGGGGTTCTTTTCCGCCATCGAGCGCATCGCGACCGACCGGCGGACGGTCCTCCAGACCTTTGGGCTCTCAGCGTTTGGCTGGGTCTGCCTGTCGGCGTCGCTGTGGACGTCGCTGTACGCCGTTGGGGCACCAGTCCCGGTCGAGGTCGTCCTGCTTGTCGTCCCTGTCGGGAGCATCGCCAGTGTCGTACCGCTTCCCGGCGGGTCTGGGGCTATCGAGACGGTGCTCGTGACGCTGCTGGTCTCGACAGCCCCGGTTTCGGCCGCCCTCGCCACCTCTGCGGTGCTGATCCACCGCGTTGGGAGCTACCTGCTGCCGACTGTTATCGGCGGCGGTGTCGCCGCTGCACTCGGCGTCGACCGGGCCGCGTCGCCAGAGGAGTGACCCTCGCGACTCCTGATGGGAGTGGGAGCATTGCTGCCCTGTGGGCGAGTGAACGGTTCACGCCCGCCGACTGCGAACGACGCGTTTAAATGACGGCGACGGAAAGAAATCTGCAATGGCTACACTCTACGACGTTCCCCCCGAGGAACTCATCGAGGCACTCACGGAGACGCTCGCAGACGAAGACGACATCGAAGCGCCGGACTGGGCCGAGTTCACCAAGACCGGTGTCGACCGCGAACTCCCTCCTGAGCAGGAGGACTTCTGGACGCGACGGGCCGCCAGCCTCCTCCGAAAGGTCGCCGTCGACGGTCCTGTCGGCGTTAACGCCCTCCGCTCCGAGTACGGTACATCGAAGCAGGGGACGACCCGCTACCGCGTCCGCCCCCACCAGAAGACCAAGGGCTCGGGCAACATCATCCGGACGGCGCTCCAGCAGCTCGAAGACGCCGGCTACGTCGAGACCAGCGAAAACGACGGCCGCCGTGTCACGGGTGACGGTCGCAGCCTCCTTGATGACACCGCAGGTGACCTCCTGACGGAACTCGACCGTCCGGAACTCGAACGCTACGCGTAACTGGCGCCTTTCTCGCTGTTTTTCTCGTTCCGTAGCCCCTGCTCCGAAATCGTTTTCCGACCGACACCAGTACGTTGATACAACTATGAGTGGCGACCCCAGCGAGGAAGAACTTGAAGAGCTCCGAAAAAAGAAGATGGAGCAGCTCAAGGAACAGCAGGGCGGCGAGGGCGAGGGCCAGGAGGCCGCGCAACAACAGGCTGAAGCCCAGAAACAGGCCGTCCTCAAACAGAACCTTACTGACGGCGCACGTAAGCGGCTCAACACGGTCAAGATGTCGAAACCGCAGGTTGGCGAACAGATCGAACAGCAAGTCGTCGCGCTGGCACGTAGCGGTCGCGTGCAGGGCCAGATCGACGAGGACCAGATGAAAGAACTCCTCTCGGAGCTGACGCCCGACTCCAAGAGCTTCGATATCAAGCGCCGGTAGATGCACTGTGCTCTGTTGTACAGCGGCGGAAAAGACTCGACGCTGGCGGCGCTTTTGCTTGACCCCTTTTATGACGTGACGCTCGTCAGCGGCTCTTTCGGCGTCCGTGACACCGACCCTGCACAGGAGAGCGCAACAGCCGTCGGCTTCGATCACGTGACGGTCGATCTGGACCCGGACGTGGCCCACGACGCCGTCAAGCAGATGTTCGATGACGGCTACCCGCGAAATGGCATCCAGCGGGTCCACGAGCACGCCGTCGAAACCGTCGCCCGCGCCGACTGGGTCGCCGATGCCGACGGTCTCGATACACTCGACGCCGTGGCTGACGGCACCCGCCGCGACGACCGGGTGCCGACGGTGGACCGCCCGCTCGCCCAGAGCATCGAGGACCGTTTCGACGTGGACTACCTCGCGCCGCTTGCGGGCATCGGTCGCGGTGCTATCGACGCGATGGCCGCCGACCGCCTCGTCGTCGAGAGCGGCCCTAGCGCCGAGATTCCGAAGGCCGACTACGAGGTCGAACTCCGCGAACTCCTGCGGAAGCGCTACGGCGAGGGTGCCGTGGCTGACGTGTTCCCCGAGCACACGCAGTCCCGCGTCCAGGGCCTGCGATAGCCGCTGGCGGTTCGAGTCTGCGGTGTGCCCGTCAAACTAAGCAATATCCCGGGTGGTGTCCACGCTGATGCGGTCAGTGAGGTCGAGGCATATCGGTTCAGTGAGCGCGCGGCCCCCGCGGAACTTCGGGATAAAGAGCCTGTTTTCGATGGCGTCGTCGCGTCGCTTCGTTTCGAGGTCGAGCACGACGTCGCTCGTGTACTCCGTTCGGTGTCGTTGCGACGGCGTCCTGTCGTGTTTGAGCGCGTACAGGACCGCGGCGCTGTCTGTCTGTGTGAGTCTGGCCTGCAGCGTTTCAAGGAAGGCCCGAAACTCTCCTTTGTTTGCGCGTTCGAGCGGTTCGACCGGGTCGACGACGAGGAGCGACCCTTCGGTGAGTTCCTCGACGTGGGCGAGCGCATCGCTGACCGGGGCCTCCCGGTCCAGTTGGCTGACTGCGAGATCGTCGTAGGACCCTCGCTGTGACCGCAGCGCCGACGTGACCGTCGTGGGTGCCTGCTCGCCGGAGAGATACACCGTTTCCTGCCGGGCGACGAACTCGGAGAGGAACAGCTCCGCCTGGCTCGCCGGTTCGGCAAGCAGTGTGACGAGGCTTCCAGTCGGAATGCCGCCGTTGAGCTTCCGGTCTAGTGCTCGAACCCCCGTCTCGAATCGTTGTGTCACTGTCTCACCCCGCGATGTCCCCACCGATTCACTGCCCATCCCATACAGCCACACTCGGTGGAGCGTCTCTTTGTTGTCCGTTCTCTAATACGGGCCATTCACCGCATAGTCAGCCTCTAGCTCGCTTACCGCCAGCGTCTGCTAGCCATGCCCGCCCCTCCTCACAGTCCATTGGCAGAGACAGTCGTGACAGACAGTTTAGCCACTCTCTACCGGGCGGTACCGGCCCATGGTTCGTGGGTCTGGTCAGCGTGAACGAACAGGTTCAAGCGCGCCCTTGCTGTAGACGCGGACATGTACGACTCCGTCAAGGGCTTTCGTGATTTCTACCCCGAGGAGATGCAGGCTCGGCGGTGGGCCATGGACACGCTGGAAGACGTCGCACAGCGCTACGGCTTCCGGGAGATCGGCACGCCGGCCTTGGAGCCGACCGAGATGTACGTCGACAAGAGCGGCGAGGAGATCGTCGAGGAGCTGTACAGCTTCGAGGACAAGGGCGGGCGCGAGGTCGCGCTCACGCCGGAGCTAACGCCGACCGTTGCGCGGATGTTTGTCGCCAAGCAACAGGAGCTCTCGAAGCCGATCAAGTGGGTATCGACGCGGCCGTTCTGGCGCTACGAGGAGCCCCAGCAAGGGCGGTTCCGGGAGTTCTACCAGACCAACGTCGACATCTTCGGGTCGGCGGAGCCGACGGCCGACGCCGAGATTCTGGCCGTTGCCGTGGATATGCTCACTGACCTCGGGCTAACGGGCGAGGACTTCGAGATCCGCGTCTCCCACCGGGACATCCTCGCTGGCGTGCTGGAGTCCTTTGGGGCCGACGTGGACGTGCCCGAGGCGATACGCGCGGTCGACAAGCGGGCGAAGGTCGACCACGACGACTACCTCGATGCGCTCGTCGAAGCGGGGCTCAACTACGGGCAGGCCGACAAGTTCGACGAGATGCTGCAGATCGACGCCGAGGAAATCGACGCGCTCGCGGACCTCACTGGCTCCGAGGATGTCCGCGAGGCGACCGACAACCTTCAGGCAGTGCTCGACGCGGCCGAGGACTTCGGCGTCCGCGAGCACCTCACCGTCTCGTTGACGACCGCGCGCGGGCTGGACTACTACACCGGCGTCGTCTTCGAGTGCTTCGATTCGACGGGCGAGGTGTCCCGCTCGGTGTTTGGCGGCGGCCGCTACGACGATCTCATCGAGGGCTTCGGCGGCCAGCCGACGCCGGCCGTCGGCTTCGCGCCCGGCCATGCCACGCTCCAACTCCTCTGCCAGCGCGCCGGCGTCTGGCCCGCCGAGGAGCTGTCGACGGACTACTACGTCCTGCAGGTCGGCGACACGCGCCCGACCGCGGCCCGCATCGCTCGTGACCTGCGCGAGCGGGGTCACGTCGTCGAGAGCGACGTTGCCGACCGCTCGTTCGGCGCGCAGATGGGGTACGCAGACGGCATCAACGCCGAGACGGTCGTCATCGTCGGCGAGCAGGACCTGGAAAACGACGAAGTGACGCTCAAGGAGATGGAGGACGGCGAGCAGGTCAGCGTCCCGCTCTCGGCGTTCCCCGGCGACTACGACCGGCCGACGTTCGAGGACTTCGCAGAGTAACACGGCTGAGCGGCCGGCCCACGACAGCAGCTTTTTGCGACCAGCGTGTTGAGTGGTCGACATGACACTCCCCTCCATCGCTCTCCCGAGGTGGAAGCTCGTCGCGACCATCGCGATACTGTCGACGGGCCTTGCTATGCTCGCAGGTGCGGCCGGCCTTGGCGGGTCGATTGCACCGGTGTCGATCATCCTCGGCTGGTTCATTCTGGCCCCGCTCGTCGCCCTTCTGGGTTCGAAACTACCGATGATCGAGTCCCCGGAAGACGAGACAGCCCAGGATGAAACCGATGCACCCAACGCAACGGAACCGACGGTGGACCCGGTCGATCACCTCCGAGAGCGCTACGCCCGCGGTGAACTGACAGACAGCGAGTTCGAGCGGCGGCTGGACCGCCTGCTGGAGACCGAATCGCTCTCAGCGACCAGCGAGGCAGAGAACACGACCGGTGAGACCGACAGGGAAGTCAGCCTCGAAACCGAGTGAACTGGCGAGTCATCGCCCTCTGGCCGTACCGCGGGTGCGTGTGCAGTCGAGGCACTTGCGGCCTCACTCCTTCGAGCTAACGACCTCGAGATCACTGTCGGTCAGGCGAACGTGCAGAAGCGCATCGTCCGGGCCCGGATCGACCACGTCGTCGAGTTCGGGCGCACAGCCGGTCATTCCGAGGTCGTTGAAGCCACAGGCGTCACAGACCGCCGCGTCGACCAGCGGGTGGTACGTTTCGTCCCGCTCTGTCGCCGGCAAGTAGCCCGCGTCCTCGATTGTCGAGCCACACTCCGCACAAATCAGTGTCTCCGGGTGCGAGGCGAGGTCCATACACAGTTTTTGTGTAGCCGCTATTTATCGCTGTGTGGAGCCGTCCGCTCAGAGCGCCCGCTGCATCTCCATTTCGACGCGCTCTTTGGCGATCGTCTCGAAGCCGACTGATTCGTACAGTGCCCGGGCGACGTGGTTCGTGTTCGAGACCGAAAGCCAGACGCGGTCGAGTCCATTCTCCTGCCCGTAGCCAAGCAGGACGCGGATGAGCTGTGAACCGATGCCGGCGTGCTGGTAGTCCGGGTGGACGAAAATTGCCAGCTCCGACGTGTCCTGATACGGGACGAGGACGGCGTGGCCGACGGCTTGATCCTCGTGCCAGACAACGACGTTCAGGCCGTCTTCGACGAGGTTTGGCAGCCAGTTGCGGATGTCTGCTTCGGTCCGGGGTGGGACGCCCTGTGACCGGGAGTCGGTCCCGAAGTCAGCATACATCTCCACCAGTGGGTCGATGTCGCCGTCATAGGCCTCGATTGTCACCGTCCGCCCGTCGTGGTCGGTGAACGTTTCGGGCGGGCGAGGGAAGTCGTGATCCGCCGCGGCGGCGTTGGACATACCCCCGTCTTTGTCCTCAGGACGCCTAAGTTCGTCTATCCTTCCCAGCGACTGAGATTCGGGTGAGACAAGTGGTTCGCAGTCGACAAATCGGTATGCGCGCCTATCGCGTGGCCTACGACGGCCAACCGTATCACGGGTTCCAGCGCCAGCCCGACGTCGACACCGTCGAGGGCCGACTGCGTTCAGCGCTCGTCCGCCTCGGTGTCTGTGAGCGTGGCGAGGGGCTGCCTGACCGGTACGCGGCCGCCGGCCGGACTGATGCCGGCGTCTCTGCGCGGACACAGACCGTCGCCTTCGACGCGCCAGCGTGGCTCTCACCGGCGGCGTTCAACGGCGAACTCCCAAATGACGTTCGCGTGTGGGCCAGCGCCGATGTTCCCGAGGACTTCCACGCAACCCACGACGCCGCCGAGCGCACCTACACCTACTACCTGTACGCGCCGGCGGATGCGGACCGACCCGAACACGAACCGGTCGACGACGGGCGGTGGGCCGACGCTGTCGACGCGCTCGCCGGGACACACGACTTCCACAATCTTACCACGGACGAGACCGGTACTGAGCGGACCGTCGCCATCGACTGGACCCGGGACGGTCAGTTCCTCGTCGTCCAGCTTACGGCCGGCGGGTTCTGCCGCCAGCTGGTTCGCCGACTCGTCTCGCTCGCGGCGGCCGTCGCGGACGGCTCGGCCCCGCTCTCGAAGGTCGACCGCATCCTCTCGCCGGAACCCGTTAGCGGCCCCGACGGGGTTCCACCGGCCCCGCCCGAACCGCTGGTGCTGACCGACGTCCGCTACCCGAACGTGCGCTTCACCCGGGACGAAGACGCCGCGGTTGACGCCCGAACGGTCTTCGCCCGCCGGCGAGCGACCGCCAGAACAACTGCACGGGTCGCCGACCACATCACCGACGGGCTGTAGCTCCCGAAACGAAGGCTTACTTCGGCCCCGTCCCAAGAGCGGGCTATGAGTTCGGTACCCGCACGGAGCGACATCGATGAGGCGTACAAGTGGGACCTCGACTCCCTCTACGCCACCGACGAAGACTGGGAGGCCGCCTACGAGGAGGCGGAGGAACTGATCGAGGACCTGTCCGCCTACGAGGGACGGGCCACCGAGGACGCTGCGACTCTGCTAGAGACACTGGAGACCTACGAGGACCTGATGCGGACCGTCTCGAACGTCGCCGCCTACGCCCGAATGCGACGGGACGAGGACACGACCGACGACACGTATCAGGCACTGACCGCCCGCTCACAGTCACTCTCGTCAGAGGCCAGTTCGGCGGCCTCGTTCCTCGACCCCGAACTGCAGGATCTGGACTACGACGACATCGAGGCGATGGTCGACGAGGAACCGGCGCTGGAGCCCTACGAGCACTACTTCGACGACGTGCTCCGGATGAAAGACCACACCCGCTCGGCCGAGGTCGAGAACCTCCTCGCCGAACTCGGCGAGGTCACCGGCGCGCCCGGCGAGGTGTACAATATGCTGGCCAACGCCGATATGACGTTCCCGACCGTCGAGGACCCCGATGGCGACCAGCAGCCGATCACGCTCAACAACTTCACGACGCTCCAGAAACACCCTGACCGCGACTTCCGCCAGCGCGTCTACGAGGCGTTCTACGACGAGTGGGAGACCGTCCGCAACGCCGTCGGCACGGCCTACAAGAACGCCGTCAAGACGGATGTGAAGATGGCCAACGCCCGCGACTATGACACCGCCCGCGAGGCAGCATTGGACGGCCCGAACGTCCCTGTTGAGGTGTACGACACGCTCGTCGACACCGTCCACGACAACCTCGATACGCTCCACCGCCACGCCGACCTCAAACGCCAGTCAATCGGGGCCGACGAACTCCGAATGTGGGACCTTTACACCCCACTCGTTCAGGAGGAATCGCCGGAAATCGAGTACGAACAGGCCTGTGAGTACGTAACCGAAGCTGTCGCACCACTGGGCGATGACTACCAGTCTCGGCTCGCAGACGGGCTAGACTCGCGGTGGGTCGACGTCTACGAGACCGAGCACAAGCAGTCCGGCGCGTACTCCGGCGGTACCTACGACTCCCAGCCGTTCATCCTGATGAACTATCAGGACGACGTGGAGTCGATGTACACGCTGGCGCACGAACTCGGCCACTCGATGCACTCGGAGTACACCAGCGAGGAGCAGCCCTTCGTCTACTCCGGCTACGAGATATTCGTCGCCGAGGTCGCGAGCACTGTCAACGAGACGCTGTTGACCCACCACCTGCTTGACACCGTCGAGGACGAACGCCTCCGCCGGCACATCCTCAACGAGTACCTCGAACGGTTCCGCTCCACCCTCTATCGGCAGACGATGTTCGCCGAGTTCGAGCACCGCACCCACGAGATGTCTGAGGCCGGTGAGCCGCTGACGCCCGACCGGCTTGACGACCTTTACCGGGAGCTGAAAGGCGACTACTACGAGCCGGCGGTGCTCGACGACCGCATCACCCGCGAGTGGATGCGCATCCCGCACTTCTACCGGGCGTTCTACGTCTACCAGTACGCGACCGGCATCTCGGCGGCCGTCGCGCTTGTCGACGGCATCCTCGATGACGGCGAGCCCGCTGCCCAGCGGTATATCGACTTCCTCCGGAGCGGGTCGCGGCAGTACCCGCTGGAACTGCTGCGCGACGCCGGCGTCGACATGGCCAGTCCGGACCCGGTCGAGTCCGCGCTCTCGACGTACAGCGACTACCTCGATGAGTTCGCCGAGCTGCTGTAGGGCGGTCAGTAGCTATTCGGTGCCTGCCCGGCTAGTCGAGCCACCGGTCTAACTGAACGGTACAGCCCCGTCTCGACACGGATAACTGTTTCACCCCCTGTGACCCGAAGGCACTTTGTGTCTCAACCGTATAGTACCGACCATCCAAATGTCGCGCAGTCCCTCGCTTCCGGAACGACCACGGTTGGAACTTGATCCCGATATGACGCCTGACGAGCGTCTGGAGGCACTCCGGGAACATTTCAAAGAGATAGTACAGGTCAACGAACAGCTGACAGAACAGCTCGACGCTGCCCGTGACCGGCAACACGACCTCACGGACGAGGTCGACCAGCTCGAACGGGAAAACGAGACGCTCAAAACCTCGTCGCTGTACATCGCGACAGCCGAGGAGCTGACCGACGACGGCGTCGTCGTCAAACAGCACGGCAACAATCAGGAAGTGCTGACGGAAGTTTCGCCGTCTATCCGTGACGGCCTTGAGGCCGGTGACCGCGTCGCCATCAACGACTCTTTCGGCGTCAAACAGATCCTCGATCCCGAAACCGACGCCCGCGCACAGGCGATGCAGGTCGATGGCTCGCCGGACGTGAGCTATTCGGACATCGGCGGCCTCGAAGAACAGATCCGTGAGGTCCGAGAGGCCGTCGAGGAACCGCTCGTCAACGCCGAACAGTTCCGTGAGGTCGGTATCGAACCGCCAAGCGGTGTCCTGTTACACGGCCCGCCCGGCACCGGGAAAACGATGCTGGCGAAGGCCGTCGCCAACGAGACCGACGCGACGTTCATCAAGATGGCCGGCTCCGAACTGGTCCGGAAGTTCATTGGTGAGGGCGCGCGACTGGTCCGAGACCTATTCGAGCTTGCCGCCGAGCGCGAACCGGCTATCATCTTCATCGACGAGATCGACGCCATCGCAGCCAAGCGAACGGAGTCGAAGACCTCCGGCGACGCCGAGGTCCAGCGGACGATGATGCAACTGCTCTCGGAGATGGACGGCTTCGACGAGCGCGGGGAAATCCGTATCATCGCCGCGACGAACCGCTTCGATATGCTCGACCGGGCTATCCTCCGCCCTGGCCGCTTCGACCGCCTCATCGAAGTTCCGAACCCCGACGTCGAAGGCCGCGAGCGCATCCTCGAAATCCACACGCAGGAGATGAACCTCGACGACGACGTGGACCTGGGCGCGTTTGCCACCGAAACTGACGGCCTCTCCGGCGCGGAACTGGCCTCACTGGCGACCGAGGCTGGGATGTTCGCCATCCGCGACGGCCGAACAACGGTCCAGCAGGCCGACCTCCACGACGCCTTAGAGAAAATCGAAGCCGACGACGACGCCAGCAGCGTTCCGGTCGCGTTCGCCTGACGCTGGAGGAAAGCAGATTTTAGACAGGGATAGGATCACGGAACGGCCAGCAAATTGTCGATCACCGCGACGTTCGCCTGCTCGAACACTGCCCGCATCTCGTCGCTCAGCGACACGTCCGTTATGAACATGTCAATATCCTCGACAGTCGCGAACTCGCGGAAGCTCTGACTGTCCAGTTTGCTCCCATCGGCCACCAGAATGACGTGTCGGCCGCCTTCACAGAGCAGTGTCTTGATGCGCGCTTCGTCTTCGTTCGAGACGGAGAGACCGCCATCGATCTGGACCGCATCGGTTTCGAGAAACACGATGTCGAAGTTCGTTTTCCGAAGGTATGACTCGGCGCTGGGACCGACGAGCGCGTCCGAGGTCTGGCGCAGTGAGTCGCCGACGACCTTGACCTCGCCACAAGTCTCGCGGAGTTCGAACGCGCTCTCCGGTGAGTTCGTCGCGGCAAGCAGCGACAACTGCTCCGGGATGGCTTTCGCTATTTCGCGCGCTGTC
The DNA here is from genome assembly GCF_011440255.1 of Haloarcula sp. JP-Z28. Lineage (NCBI taxonomy): Archaea > Methanobacteriati > Methanobacteriota > Halobacteria > Halobacteriales > Haloarculaceae > Haloarcula > Haloarcula sp. JP-Z28. Next base: position 23,800 of record NZ_JAAOHT010000026.1, read on the forward strand.
GGCCCTGTGTCGAAGAAGACGGCGTCGCCGTCGCTCAGTTCATCGACGGCGCGCTTAGCGATAGCCCGCTTGCCACTTGGGTTGTCGATACTATCGGCCGTACTGGACCCGTCTTTCTCCGACGCCGGAAGGGCACCGCCGTGAAACCGTTCGATAAGCCCGTCTTCTGCGAGTGACGAGAGGTCTCGTCGGATCGTCGCCTCGGAGACACCGAACTCTTCGGTGAGTTCTTCGACGGTGACCCGATCCGATCTGTTTACTTGTCGAACGATTTCTTTCCGTCGTTCATCAGGAATCATGTTCTAGTACAGCGGGCCCGGACTCTGCAGGTGAGGGTGGCCTCCGACTGATGTATGTGTTAGTTCGTATCATCTCTTTCAATAGAATCGGCCCTGCTCTCAGGGCCGGCGACACAGTCTAGTGATTTGCGAGATTGCTCGACGGCGTTTAGGGGTATATCATTCAGTATGTAGACGTTCATGAAAAACTCTCTCCCAGTACTAATCGGTGAAAACACCAAACAGCGTCGTGACGACTGTCCCGACACTGCTGACGATTGCGCCGCCGTAGACACCGGTCGCGTAATTGAAGACTGCGAGGCCTGCCAGCCCGAACGCAGTCCCGAACACGAGCATATCGGCGGGTGCCATCCTATCGGCGAGTTCCATAGCCATCGTCAGATCGTCGCCTGCTGTTCGATCTTCGCGTCGTACGTGAGCGATTCGCCCGTGGCGGGATCGAAATACTGGAGCGAGTCCCTGTCGAACCGGAGGTTCACCGCATCCCCCATCTCGACCGTCGTGTCGGGGTCAACTGCGGCCTTGATGCTCTGGCCGGTTTCGAGTTCGAGTTCGAGTACGGTCTTCTCGCCCTGCGGTTCGACGACCTCCACTGTTGCCGGGTGGACGTTCGCCGGGACGCCGTCCTGATTAAGCGCGATGTTCTCCGGGCGGATGCCCAGCGTCACGCGGTCTCCGAGATACGAGCTGAGCGCATCGGTGAACTCGTCGGGAACGTTGTGGATAGCGCCGCCGAGGTCCAGTTCGAACTTGCCGGCAGACGACTCTTCGAGCGTGCCTTCGAGGAAGTTCATGCTCGGTGAGCCGAGGAATCCGGCGACGAACATGTTCCGCGGGTTCGAGTACACGTGCGTCGGTTCGCCGACCTGCTGTATCTGCCCGTTGTCCATGACTGCGATCTGGTCGGCCAGGGTCATCGCCTCCACCTGATCGTGGGTGACGTAGACAGTCGTCGTCGAGAGCTCCTCGTGAAGTTTGTTCAGTTCGGCGCGCATCTGGACGCGGAGCTTCGCGTCTAAGTTCGACAGTGGCTCGTCCATCAGGAACACTGCCGGGTCACGGACGATTGCGCGGCCCAGCGCGACCCGCTGTTGCTGACCGCCGGATAGCTCCGACGGCCGCCGTTCCAGTAACTCTTCGATCTGTAGCAGCTCCGCTGTCTCTCGGACTCGTTCGGTGATGATCTCTTCGTCCGTGTCGTGTTGCTCCAGCCCGAACCGCATGTTGTCCCGCACCGTCTTGTGCGGATACAGCGCGTAGTTCTGGAACACCATCGCGATGTCCCGCTCGTATGCGCGAGCGTCGTTGACGACATTCTCGCCGATTCTGATTTCACCGTCGGTCGCCCGTTCGAGCCCCGCGATGAGGCGCAGAGTCGTGGTCTTCCCACACCCTGACGGGCCGACGAGGACAGTGAAACTTTCGTCGGGGATGTCCAGCGAGATGCCATCAACTGCCGTAACGTCGTCGAATTCCTTTACGAGGTCGGTTAGTTCTACGTGTGCCATAGTTAGTTACTCCTTGACTGCTCCTTGTGTGAGTCCGCTCACGATGTACTGTTGGAAGAACAGGCCGAACAGGATGCCGGGTAACGCGGCAATCATCCCGCCGGCTGCCAGATGCGCCCAGTCCACGAAGTCGTCAGCTACGAACAGTGAGACCGCGATCGGAAGCGTCTGGGCCTGTTCCGAGGATGTGAGAACGAGCGCGAAGACAAACTCGTTCCACGAGAAAATGAACGCGAGGATAGCAGTGGCCGCGATGCCCGGCTTCGCCATCGGCAGGATTATTTTGACAAACGCTTCCCAACGGGAACAACCGTCGATTCGGGCCTGCTCGTCCAATGATTCGGGAATACCGTCGAAGTAGTTCTTCATTATCCAGACGGCAAACGGGAGGTTGAAGAACGTGTACGTGAGGATGAGCGCGAGCCGCGTGTCGTACAGGCTCCCGGTGAGTCCGCCGATGAGCGGCGGGTTCGACATGATCTGGAAAAACGGGACGATCAGCGCGATGGGTGGAATCATCCGCGCGCCGACAATCGACAGCAGCAGCGACTTGTTCCCCAGGAAGTCATATCGGGAGAAACTGTAGCCGGTGACCGTTCCCAGAGTGATACAGATGAGCGTCGTCGTCGTCGCGACGATCATGCTGTTGATTGTATAGTTGTCGAACGGTCGGTTCGTGAAGATATCCACGTAGTTCTGTGCCGTCGGGCTCTGTGGGAGGAAGGTGATCGGCAGCGACAGCACTTCGCTTGATGGCTTGATGCTCGTAATGAAGATGTAGTAGATCGGGAACCAGATGATCAGGACGTATACGGCGAGCAGTCCGTAAGCCAGCAGTCGCTCGCGGGCAACGGACGGCCACTCGTTCTGTGTCTCCAGTCCCAGCGACCGACGTAGTCGGTTGAGTGGTGATTTCTTCGTGCTCATGCTTCGTAGGGTGATTCGCCGAATATCTTGTACAGACTGGCCACGATGGCGAAGGTCACGGCCAGTAGGACGACCCCAAGTGCAGCGCCGGTCCCGGGTTCGTTGAATACCTGTGCGGTCCGGTACAGCCAGGAGGCCCATACCTCAGTCGCCTTCCCAGGGCCGCCCTGTGTCATCACCCAGACCAGATCCAGCGCCCGGATGTCGAAGATGATACGGATAGTCAGCGCGACCAGTATCGACGGTTTCAGGAAGGGATACGTGACGTTCCAGAACCGCGACCACCGACTCGCGCCGTCGACTTCGGCGGCGTCGTACAGTTGCTCGGGGACGTTCTGCAGGCCCGCGAGCAGGATGATGATGATAAACGGCGTGAACACCCAGACATCGGCGATAATGAGCGCCATCATGGCGAGCGCGCCGTCTGAGAGGAACGGGATGTTGCCGGAGATGACACCGAGTCGCTGGAGCGCGCCGTTGATCGCGCCGAAGTCGGACTGGAACATCCAGCGCCACATCAGCCCGCTCATCACGTACGGGAGAATCCACGGAACGATGACCGCCGTCCGGAACCAGCCCCGCCCTTTCAGGTCCTTATCGAGCAACAGCGCGATGCCCAGTCCCAGCAGGAACGAGATAGAGACGCTGAAACCGACGTAGATGACTGTATTGGTGGTAATCGAAACGAAACTGGGACTGAACACGCCGAGGGCGGCTTCGCCCCCTTCCCGCGCGAAAATCAGCCGCCGGAAGTTCCGGAGGCCGACGAACTTCATCTCGTTCGTTATCGGGTTCCGGAACTGGAAGCTGCTGAGAAACAGTTTTGCGGTCGGATAAACGATTATTGCGGCGATCCACAGCAGCGTCGGCCCAACGGTTAACGGGACGAACAGCTTGTCGAGTTTGCGACGCAGTGGGCTCTTTTCGATTGACATAATATATAGATCCTGACCCGCGTCACTCAGAGCAGGCCGATGTCCTGGTAGAGACGCTCGATGTTGCTGTAGGCGTCGTTGAGTGCCGCTTCGGGGTCTTTGTTACCCAGCAGTGCCGGCGTGAGCTGCTCGTTCAGGTAGTCGTCGACCTGTGGCTGTGCCATGTACGTCTCGCTCTGTGCGTTTTCGAGGTTGAACCGCATGTCTTCGAGCAGCCAGGACGGGTACTCGCTTTGGACCTCGTCGTCTTCGTACACCTCCGGAACGACAGCTGGGTTCCCTTCGACGAGCATGTTGTTCTTGGACGACTCGCGCGTCGTCATGAAGCGGGCGAACTCCTTGGCTGCGTCCTTCCGCTCGGAGAACGCAGAGACGCTGATGCCGTTCGTGTCCTGGAACGTTGCACGGCTTTCCGGCCCCTTCGGTGGCTTGGCGCTGCCGATGCGGTTCTCGTCCCATTCGTCAATTGCGCGGGCTCCAAGCGGCGTCCAGGATTCGACGGTCGCGTACTGGCCGGCGATGAAGTTGTCACCGACGCCACCCTCGCCGAGACTGGACATCCCGTCAGGCATGATGCCGCGCTCACGGAGCCCATTGAAGAACTCCAGTACCTCTTTGCCTTCCTCGACAAACACCGGCTCGTAGCTGTCGTTGAATAGCTGGCCGCCGGCTTGGTAGAGGAACTGCTTGAAACTGAATACGGACTTGCCGGCCCAGGTGAACGCGAACCCGGATTTGTCGCCCTGTGATAGCTGTTCGCCCTGACTCAGGACCTCATCCCACGTGTCCGGCGGCGCGTCGAAGCCCTGGTCGTTCAGGTACTGCTGGTCGTAGAGGTAGCTCCCCCACTTCCCGAATTCGGGAGCCATGTAGGTCTGGCCGTCGAATTGGACGAGGTCGTTCAGCGAGTCGGGGAACTTGCTCATGTGGTCGCTTCCGAGGTCGATCGGCTCGAGCCAGTCGGAACTGACGAAGTCAGCCAGCCACCAGGTCGGGCCGTTGAACGCGTCGACGGTGCTGTCCTGGTTCCGCCAAATCGTCGTCAGACTGGTCTTGAGGTTGCTCCACGGAACCTCGTTGACTTCCACGGAGATACCGGTCTCCTCCTCGAAGCGTTCAATGTTGGCTTCGGTTCCGGGGTCGAACTCCAGCGACCCGGCGTTATAGAACACGATTTCGTCTGCCATCGTCTCCGACCCAGTGCCGGTTGTGGCACCGTCTGAACTCTCACCGTCGGAACTATCGCCACCGGAGCCGTCTTCGGTGCTCGAATCGGAGCCGCCACTGCAGCCAGCAAGCGCCGCTGCCCCGATGACACCGGCACTTTTGATGAACGTTCGACGAGTGCGGTTTGAACTCTCTTGCATACAATCGCTCACGAAACAGCCATGGATTATAAATTATGGGGGTTATTAAATATGAAGATAAATATTATAGTTTATGACACAGGCTTTTCTATTGGCTTTTTAGCGTCTAAAATAGGATTTGAAGGCACAACTATCTTATAGTAATATTATTTATTAATTTGGAACTACTGTTTTGCGTGATTGATTTCGCTCACAAACCTGAATTGGGGCATGATTTGAACGAACCATTCACCGAATCGTGCAGACCTGGTAACCGTCTCGATCGGACTGCCGTCATTCGGTCCTGCATCGAGACTCCACAGGTCGCCTGTGACCCACATAACGCCGCGCGATTTAAGCCACCCCGCCCGGTATCGGTGCCCGTGACAGAGCGCGGACGGACACGGCGGGCATTTCTGGGGACGCTCGCAGCGACAACAGTCGGGTCGGTCGCGGGGTGTCAGTCACAGTTCAATCCGCTTGCATCGACGGCGCTCGATGAACACGCCGCCACGCAGTTCCGGCAGGGGCTCTTGAACCAGGGATATCAGGATACGTCCGTTCCGGACGCTGTCGAGCGGGCCTGGGAACTCCCGGCCAACCGCGGGGACCACACCGCGGCAAAAGGGAGCCCTGCGCTGGCACCGACTGGCGACCTGATTCTGGCCGACGACACCGGCCGCGTGCGGGCCATCGCGCCGGACGGCGAGGTCCAGTGGGCAACAACAATTACACAGGCGACGCGAGGGAGCCACGGCACGCCGGCCATCGCCAACGATACCGTCTACATCGGGGCCTACGACGGCGCGCTGTCGGCGCTGGATCTCGGAACCGGGCGGCGGCGCTGGCGGACGGACTTGGGCGATGCCATCGGCGCGAGTCCGACCTACTACAACGGGTCGCTGTACGTCGCTGTCGAGCACGCGGCTCCGAGCGGGAGCGTTGTCGCCGTCAACGCCGCGACCGGCGACGTGCAGTGGCGCGACAGCCGACCGACCGACCACCCCCACTCGACGGTGGCACTGGACCGCGAGCACGGCCGCCTGCTGTTTGGCTCGAACGACGGCTACTGCTACGCGTGGTCGTTTCCGGGTCTCGAACAGGTCTGGCGCTACGACACTGGCGGCGACGTGAAAGCCCCCATCGCCGTTGCTGATGGGACCGCCATCGTGCCGTCGTGGGCTGAGACAGTCACTGCCGTCGACGTGACCGACGGTTCGGAACGGTGGACCTTCGAAGCCGACGCCGACGTGATGTGTGCGCCAGCGGTCCACGACGGCACCGTCTACGTCGGCAGCCACGACGACCGCGTGTATGCAATCAATCTCGCCAGCGGCGAAGAACTGTGGCGCTACGACACCGGCGGGTGGATTATCGGGAGCGTCGTCGCCACCCGGGACCACGTACTCGTCGGGTCCTACAACGGGCGGCTGTACGCACTGGAGCGGGACTCGGGTGCGGTGGCCTGGACCATTGAGAACCACGGCCACGTGACGAGTGCGCCGCTGGTGACCGCTGATGGCATCTACTACACAGAACGCGCTGTCGACGGCGACCCCGACCGCCCGGGGATGTGCTACGGACTCGTTCCGGCATAACGAAGCGAAACCCCTTACACCACGGACCGTCGACTCTCGCCTATGAGTACCATTCGGGTCGTATGGGGGACTGCGACCGGCCCGACCGCGCTGGCCGCATACGACGCGGCACTCGCCGAGGCGGGCGTCCACAACTACAACCTCATCTCGCTCTCGTCGGTCATTCCTGCCGAACCGACTATCGAGGTGACTGAGACAGCGCCGGATCTGGGGCCGCCCGGCGAAGCGCTAGAGGTCGTCCAGTCCTCGGCGACCGTCGCACCGGGTGAACGCGGCGCGGCGGGCATCGGCTGGGCCCGTAGCGAGGACGGGCCGGGTATCTTCTACGAGGTCGACGGCACCAGCGAGGATGCGGTCCGGATGGAAATCCGTGAGGGGCTGGCCGCTGGTCGGGACCTTCGGGACTGGGAGTTCGTCGAGGAGAACGTCTACGTTGAATCGGCGTCCGACGACGCCGAGTACGCCAGTGCCGTCGTTCTCGCCACCTACGGCGAGAGCCACCCCGTCGTGTAGTGCGTGTGCCGACGGTGCCGGTCAGAACTGTGCTCGACACTGGGTTTTTAGTGCTCCCCCCCATAGAGACAGAGAACGTTCATGTACGGTAATACGTCGTTTGGTGGGGAGACGGAAGAAGTGACGCTGACCGCGGAACAGCGCGAGAACCTCCGCCGGGACCTCTCGAGCGTCGCCGCCCGGACCCGCGAACTCCTGCCCGGCGAGTTCGTCGTCGGCTCGGAAATCAGTAACAGCACGACGGGCCCACGGGCCACAATTGCAGTCCAGCCTCCGGTCGGGTCGGTCGTCAGCGCTGACTACACGCCGGAAGACCCGGAAAGCGCGAGCATCTCCGATGCCGAGCGCGACGACCTCGCGCAGGGCATCGCCGCCTCCGCCGCTCTGCAGGTCAAGCAAGTGATGGGCGACGACACGTCGCCGACAGCGCAGTAACAGTCGCTGCTCTCAGTTTTCTGCAGCACAGTCGTGGTGACGCGTAGTCGTTGCTATCAGTCGTGACCGCCGCTGGTGACCGGCGGGTCATAAAACAGCGCGTAGCCGATGGAGCCGGTCGCTGGGAGGCTGCCGGCACTCAGCGCCGTGATGAAACTAAGCGAAGTAACCACGGCACCGAGCGACGCCAGTAGCATCGAGAGGGCGATGCTGGCAAGCACGAGGTCAGGCATCGACAGGGACCCAGGCATTCGTGTCTGTATGGAGACACGCCTCCTAATTAAATATTATTACTCGCGCAAACAGCGCACCGAGTACCGCCTATTTGCCCCAGAAGGGGTCGCGGTTCCGGTGTTTCTCCAGATACATCGACAGCGCCTCGCGCTCGTCGACGGAGATGTCTTCCTTGAGTTCCTGTTCGAGAATCTTTGCGTGCTTTTCGGGGATTTCGACCCAGAGGTCGTCGCCTTCCTCGACTTGGCGGCCGACGGTCGGCCCCTGAATCGAGACGGCCATGCGCTCGCCGGCGCGAGCCGAGTCGACGTCTTCGCCCTCGTCCTGAATCGTTTTGAGGGTCCCGACGCGGTTCGCCTCGCCGTTCTCCCACCTGACGACGTTGACGTTCCGACGGAGTTCACCGGAGAGGATTTCGACGCCGACGACGGCTGGGTCGGACTGGCGGAAGGTGTGGTCCTGCAGAATCCGGAACTTCGCCGGGCGGGTGATGTTCTCCAGAATCTGCTCCTGCTGGGCCTCCTCGATGGCGGTGACGTGGTCGTCGTAGGACTCGACGAGCTGGTAGATGACGTCGTCCTCGAACAGTTTCACGTCCTCCTGTTCGGCGAGGTCCCGCGCGTCGTCGAGCACGTCGACGCTGAACGCCAGAATCGCCTGATTGGTCGACTCGCCGGCCGTTTCGGCGACTCGCACGTCCCGCGGTGCGACCGCGCCGACCTCGGCCCGCATCACCGGGATTTCTTCCTCTTCGAGCGTACTGGAGAGGGCCTCCAGCGACCCGAGCGTGTCGGCCTTGATGACGACCCCTTCTTCCTGTGTCGTCACTTCGATTTCGGCGAGTTCCTCCTCCACCTCGGCGATGACCTCGCTTCGGTCGCGGTCGCGGATGACGCGGATCGGCGCGCCGGCCATCGCATCGCCGAGTTCCGGCGCGGCGATTTTGACACCGTCGGCGGCGGCGACCTCGTCGACCTGCTCGAACTCCTGTTCGGTCCGGATCTCTTCGAGCGGGCGTGGCCGAAGCAGCGCACGCACGTCAGTGATGATCGGCCCTTGCAGCCCGCCGACGACGATGGTATCGTCGTTGCGGATGGTCCCGTCGTAGATGATGGCGTCGAGCGTCGTCCCGAACCCCTGGGTGTCTTTCACTTCGAGGACAGTCCCAACACCGGGACCGCTGGTGTCGATTTCCATCTCCTCTTTCATGTAGCGCTGGGACAGCCCCATCATCACCGTCAGCAGGTCAGGGATGCCCTCGCTCGTTTCGGCCGAGACCGGCACGACGCCGATGTTGGCCTGGAAGTTCTGGACGCGCCAGTACATATCCGCGGAGAAGCCGTTGTCCGAGAGTTCGCCGATAATCTCGTACAGCTTCTCGTTGAGGTCGGTCTGCACGCGGTCGGACTGTGCGTCCATCGTCTGCTGGACCGGTTGCCCCTCGTTAGGGTTCCAGCCGGGGACGGTGTCAATCTTGTTTGCGGCGACGATAAACGGCGTCTGGGTTCGCTTGAGGATGTCGATGGCCTCCAGCGTCTGGGGCTGGAAGCCGTCGTTGACATCGACGACGAGGATGGCGATGTCGGCGAGCGCGCCACCGCGGGAACGGAGCGTCGAGAAGGAGTGGTGGCCCGGCGTGTCAATGAACAGCAGGCCGGGCAGGTCGAAGTCCGTCGGGTCGACTAGGTCACCAGCAATCTCGGAAATCACGTCAAGCGGGACGGCTGTCGCGCCGATGTGCTGTGTAATCGCGCCCGATTCGCCGGCGGTGACGGCCGAACCGCGGATCTTGTCGAGCAGGCTCGTCTTCCCGTGGTCGACGTGGCCCAGAACGGCGACGATGGGCGTCCGCAGGGTGTCGTCGGTGGCTGTTGTGGGGTCCGTGTCAGACATAGATGGCTCCAGAAGTTGTCAGAACCGAGTCGTCGGTGGCAGTTAAGTTCGTCGTCATCAAACGCACGCAACCGAACGTGGGGCTAAGCGGGCGTCACTCGGTTACAGTGAACGACCCTGTCATGCCGATGCTCTGGTGAGGGACGCAGTGGTACTCGTACTCTCCGGGGACCTCAAACGTGTAGGCGTACTCGTAGCCGGAACTGTACGTCTTTCCGTCGTCTCCGGGCGTCCCCGTCCAGTCGCTGCCTTCCGGCGTCGCGGTCGATTTGACGTTGTGGCCGCCGGCCTCCCAGACCCACAGCACGGTGCTTCCAGCGGGGACCTCGAACGTTTCCGGGGCGAAACTGAAGCTTCCCGGCGCGACGGCGACCTCCTGTTCGGCGTCCACCGACGTTCCAGTGGAGGCCGGCGTTTCGGTCGAAGTGGCAGTCTCAGTCGGTGTTGGTGTTTCGGTTGGGGTTGCGGTCTCCGTCGACGTCGTCACCGAATCAGTCGGCGTTGCTGTCGCAGTACGGGCTGATACTTGCGTAGCGGTGGCCGTCGCTGTTGGGGATGATTCACCGCTGTCGCCACCACTGCAGCCCGCGATAGTCCCGGTAACGACGGCCGTGAGCGCGCCGAGAAACTGACGCCTGTTCCGGTCCATGCGTACTCGTAGGATGCCTGCCGCTTAGGGCTGCTGCCTACTGTGACTGTGCGATCCCGGTCACAGAACGACTCCACTGGGACTCTCAACACTTGCTTACCCAGCGTTTCTATCCGTGACTGTCGCTGTCGGCGACCATCGTTCTTTCGTCGGATATCCCCGTGGCGTTTATGTAACCTCGTTCGGAACAAGGGGGTATGGCTGCAATACTCGCAGAAAACCTGTCGGGGAAAGACGTGATGGGGACTGATGGCGCGGAGATCGGCAGTCTCTACAACATCACGATGGACTTCTCCTCGGGCGCGCTGCACAACCTCGTTATCGACCCCGCGGAGTCGCTCCGTAACACAAACTTCGAGTACAGCGACCAGGGCCGCCTGCTTGTCCCGGTTGAGCGGGTCAAGGCAGTGAAAGACCACATGATCGTTAAACGCTAGATGTACGTTCTTGACTCCTCGGCATTTATCAACGAGTATCACACCGACGAGCAGATAGCAACGATTCCACTCGTCAGAGAAGAACTGGAGGACGAGGCCGCCTATCGCTTCGACGCGCTCGAAGGCTCTGGGATGCACCTTCACATTCCCGAGGACAACACTGTTGAGCGCATCGAGCGCGCTGCCAGCGAGACCGGTGATCTTGCGGAGCTCTCGGCAACCGATATCCGGCTGATTGCGGCCGCGTTCGAACTCGACAGCCGCCTCGTCACGGACGATTACGCGATGCAAAACGTCGCGGAGAAACTCGATGTGGCGGTCGAAGTTATCGCCCGTGAGGGGATCTCCGAACAGCGGGAGTGGCTGTTCCAGTGTGCTGGCTGTGGCCGCGAGTTCGACGAGAACCGCGACCGCTGTCCCATCTGTGGGAGTTCGCTCTCGCGGAAAAACCCGGCTTAGACGGTCTGTTTGTCCCGGGCGTTGAGCCCGAGCTCGACTAGCTGCGACAGCACTTCCGCCTCTGTGATGCCGTAGCGCCGCGCAAGCGTTTCGACACTCCGCGCTTGGTCGTCATCACAGACGATAGTGAACCGCCGAGCCATGTCATCGCATACAACAGTAGGTCGCATAAACACCCGTCAGACAGCAGTCAGACAGCTCAGATCGCCGGATTTCCTGTAATCTCGATGTACAATGTGAGAAACTGGATTGCGTTGAACGCCCCGTGAATAAAGATGGGCACGAGCAGGTTCTCGGTCTTGAGATAGCTCAGGCCCAGCAGCGTCGAGAGGACGAACACTAGCAGTAGCGAGAGGACGGTCTGTGTCGGCGTCCCGGCGGCGTACTGTCCGAAGTGGACGACACCGAAAACGGCGCTGGTGAGTATAATCGCCTGGAATTCACCGAAATCGTCGTAGAGGTACTTCTGGATGAGGTTCCGGTAAATAAACTCCTCGCTCGGCGCGATAGTCAGAAACGCGAGTGGGACCATCACGAGCAGGAATGACGGGTCCTCGCGGGCCAGTTCCTCGACGCTGCTCCGGGCCGCTTCGAGCCCGAGCGCCTGAATGAGGTAACTGAAGCCAAACAGCGCGACCATGAGGACGACGACGCCGCCGACGCTGTAGCCGATGTCACGGAGACCGGGGCGCTGCAGGTCTAGGTCGGTCCAAGTACGGTCTAGCCGGCTGGCGACGGCCGCCCCGAAACCGATGAATCCGACGCCGATGCCGATAGTGAGCGTGACATACGCGGGGCCGGTGACAGTCCCGCCTTCCAGCGCCGTGGCGCTGACAAGCCCTGCGGCCGCGACCCCGAGAACGACGAACTGGGCGAACACCGTGCCCACGAGGAAGCCGGCCAGCCCGATTCCCGTTGCGACCGAGAGCGCTCTGGCGACCGTGTACAGCCGGTCGTTCGGGATGCCGGTCGCCAGCGCCCAGCCCAGCGCAACCGTCAGACCCCCGGCCAGCACTGTGAGATAGACCGCGATGCCGACGGTCGCCGCAACGCCAGCACGGAACTCCGGCCCGAAGAAGGCGACGAGCGTGGCGAGGGTTGTGACGATGCTCGCGCCTGCTGCGCCCAGACCCGCCTGTCTGCCGTCGAGTGCGCCGTGACGAACAAGCGAGAAGGCGAGCGCGGCGACGACGAAGCCGGCGGCGGCGACCTGTCGGGCGGTGACCGGGCCGACAGTCGTCGCCGGTGTCATCCAGCCAGCGATGCCGGTTTCTGTGGCGACGAGTACGACGAGACCGAGGCCAGCGGCGAGAACACCCCAGTTCGCGGCGGTATCGTCCATTATCGGCAGTCCGTTGCGCCGGCCTAAAGGGACTCCGTTTCGCCGATACGCAGTCGCTCGCGCTCGTCGATGACCGCCGTCTCGTCCGTCGCTTCGCCGCGGATGAGCGCCCGCGTGGCGTTTTTGCCCCACTCGACGGCCGGCTGGGTGAACGTCTCCACGTCCGCGAGTTCGCCGACGAGGACACAAGCCGCCTCCATCGCGTACAGCAATTCGCCGACGCTTTCGGCGTCGAGACGGTCGATTTCGACTTCCAGTGCCGGCCGGTCAGCCGCCGGCAGGCTCGCCACCGTCGCCTCGTACTCGGCGTCAATGAGGCCGCCGAGGTCAGTTCCGGCGAGATACGACAGGTCTTCGTGGTCCGGGTCGGGAATCGACACGTCGGCACGCTCGCGCGGTCGGACGAACGTGACGACCTTGTCGCGGTGGCCGGCGCGGTACAGCTGGAGCTGAGAGTGCTGGTCGGTCGCGCCAAGCGCCCGCGCCGGCGTCTGGCCTCGCCCGTCCTTACCCAGGCTCTCGGCCCAGAGCTGTGCGAACCACTCGCCGAAGGACTCCAGGCGCTCGGCGTAGGGCATGACGGCGTTGACCGTCGCGCCCGCTTCTTCCAGCGCGTAGGCCATCGCGCCGTAGGCGTAGGCCGGCGAGTCATACAGCGACGGCGCGAGGTCGTCAGCCGCCTTCTGACCGCCGGCAAGCAGCCCCTCGATGTCGATGCCGAGGATGGCTGGCGGGACGAGTCCGACCGCCGACAGCGCGCTGAAGCGGCCCGGAACGCCCTCGGGGACCGGCAGCGTCGGCAGGTCGTGCTGATCGGCGAGCGCCCGGAGCGGGCCGGACTCGCCCGTCGTGACGACGATTCGCTCGGTCCAGTCGACGCCGCGGTCCTCGTAGGCCTCGCGGACGACGAGGAAGTTTGCCAGCGTCTCCGCCGTCGTCCCCGAACGCGAGACGACGTTGATGGCCGTGTCGGCGAGTGAGAGGCCATCGAGCGTCCGCCGGACGTGCTCCGGGTCGACGTTGTCCAGCACGACGTGACTGCCCGGGTCCTCAGCCAGCGCCTCTGTGATGGTTTTCGCTCCCAGCGCGGAGCCACCGATGCCGACGGTGATGACCGATTCGGCGTCGGCCACCGGCGCGACGGCGTCGTGGATGGTCTCGGCATCGGTTGCTTCGGGGAGGTTCAGCGAGGCGTAGCCGAACTCGCCCTTGTTTCGACCCTGCTCGATTCGCTCGTGGGCCACAGCCACCTGCTTGTCCAAGTCGTCAAGCGTCGCACGATCGACGCCCGGGTCGGCGGCACTGGCAAGCGCGGCTCCGATATCGACGTGCATACTGGGGGTGTCGATGGGCGGGTACAAACAACTCCCGGACGGCATGGCAGCAGACGTGGCTCCGTTGTCACCGCTGGCCAGACAACACCGCGCTTAACCACGCGCTTGCCTAAGCATCAGGTATGACAGACGCGACGGCAGAGCAGTCCGTCACAGCCGACGCCGACGACAAGCCCGAACCGTACAACGGGCTCCCCGGCGCATTCCCGTACGCGTTCCGGGCCACTGACTCGTTGCTGTTCAAAGCTTACGTTCCGGTCGCGTTGTTGCTGTCCGTGGCGATTACGCTCGTGTTCTCGTTCGGGCTGATAACGCAACTCGCCGAAACCGGCAGCGTCCGCGGTGGGACGTTCACCTTCTCCCGGAGCTTCTTCCTGTTCGTTGGACTGTTGCTCGTCGCGCCGCTGCTGGCTCCAGTGCTCTCCGTCGCGCGCCGCCATCGACGGACCGCATCCTCGGTCGCCTACGACCGCGCCCTCGCCCTTTCGGCGTTCATATTCATCGGGTCGATATACCTCGCGCTGTTGACCTCCGCTCCGGCGGAGCTTCGAGAGCCGACACAGAGCGCTGTCGTCGGCTTCTTCTACTCGTTGCCGCCGATTGCCGGCGTCGTCCCGCCGATGCTCGCGACGCTGGGGATATATCTGACTCACCGACTGTTGAAGTAGCACCGCCAGTCCACGGCTGTCCACTCTTACGGCATACCACTCCAGCCCGTTACCGGGTCGAAACGGGCAAGAACGCCCGCCACGAACGTGTGTCCATGACAGCGATTGAAGGGACATTTCTTGTCACGAACGCCGACGACGGGTCGGCGACGCTTCGGAACGTCGCAGACTCACAGGTGCTGACACTGTCTGACAATCCCGGCGTTGAGGCCGGCGAAGTAGTGGAGGGAACAGTCGAACCGGAGCCGCCAATGGAGGTCACCTACACCGTCACCGAGGTCGCCGAGCGGCGCACAATTCCCGTCGAGACGGTCGACCTCGCGCCGACGACCCAGACGACCGAAATCGCGGCCGAGCAGGCCCCCGGCGAGCTAACGACGGTCGAACGCGCTGGTGAGGGCGAGGTACACGTCCTCACGGTTCCGGAAGACGAGACGACCGAGGCCGCAACGGATGTCGTCGAGGACGAGGCGACCCTCTCGCGGGCGGCCAGGCTCGGCGTCGACCGTGTCGAGGTTCGGACCGCAGCGGGCGTTGTCAGCGTGCGCTACTTGCCGGACTGACGCGTTCTCTCACTCGCCTCGACTTCTTATTCGGTCGGGCCCGCGGCGCTCTGGACCTGCCAGCCACCGGCGATGCCACACGCCTCGCGCTCGGTGTACACGAACTCGGTGTCTTCGGTCACCGCGGACCCGCCCTCGACGGATTCGACCTGGAGCGGGAAGTCCAGCGTGTCGCCACAGCAGCCAACGCCGACAAACTCTGTCCACACGTCGCCCGGCGCGGCGGTGTCGTGTGTCTTCCGGAGGTACGCGCGGAACGGCGACCCGTCGACTTTGTCCCGACCCCACCCGCTGAGGTCCGCCGGATACGAGAGTTCGACCCTGATTGCGTGCTCGGACATGGGTGGATATACGTGATATACTGGCATAGATGTGCGCCACAACGGATGTCAGCGGCAGTGATTGAGAAGGCTTATTCGGGCCCGTCTCACATCGTTCGGTCATGTTCGAGTTCGAGGTCCCGGAAGTCGATTACACCCAGTATTCGAACCGCCAACTGGTGGCGGTTCCGCTGGTGGTGCTCGGTCTGGCGCTTGCGGTGCTCGGTGGCTGGTATCTGGTCACCGGTGCGCCGGTGTCTCCGAGCATCGACTTCACGGGCGGTTCGGAACTCACCGTCGAGTCGTCTCTCTCACAGGCGGAGCTCAGGGACAATACGTTCGACGAACCCGTGGTTTCCGTCCAACAGGTCGAGGGTGAGAACCGGTATATCATCACGTTTGATTCGTCGAATCTGGAGCCAATCGAGGAAACCGCGCGTTCGAGCGATCAGATGGAGTTCCTCGGTAGCGGGACCACGTCGCCGATATTCGGTCAGGAGAACCAGCGGCTAGCGGTCGTCGGCATCGGTGTCGCCTTCCTCGGGATGAGTTTGCTTGTCTTTGCGATGTTCCGGTCGGTCGTACCGAGCATCGCAGTCGTTCTGTCGGCGTTTTCGGACCTTGTCATCCCGCTCGCGGTAATGAACCTGCTCGGAATCAAGCTCTCGCTGGGGACCGTCGCCGCGTTGCTGATGCTCATCGGTTACAGTGTGGACTCCGATATCCTGTTGAACAACCACGTCCTCCGGCGGTCTGGCGGGTTCTACGAGTCGACGTACCGCGCGATGCGGACCGGTGTGACGATGACGCTGACGTCGATGGCGGCGATGGCGGTGATGGCGATTTCGGCGACGATATTCGGTATCGAACTGATGGCTTCTATCGGGTTCGTTCTCGTCGTGGGCTTGGCTGCTGACCTGATGAACACCTACATGCTTAACGTCACGTTGCTTCGCTGGTACAAGTATGAGGGGGTCAACCGATGAGCACACTCAAGGAAAACTGGCGCGTCGTTGCGCTGGTCACGCTGTTGCTACTCAGCGCCGTCGCGCTGTTCATCCCCGGCGTTCCGCCAGGGACCTCGGATACTGAAGGAGCTGGGGCCGCGAACCAGTCGACGAACCTCCAGTACGGGATTCAGCTCAGCGGCGGGACGCGTATTCAGGCCCCGATCGTTGGCACTACCGCTGAAGGTGTCGATGTTGCACCCGCAGACGAGGCCGACTTGGCACAAGCGACGGCGGACCGGTTGGGTCTCGACCCGATTGACGTGCGCGTTTCGAACCAGACTGAGACCGTCGAGGTGTTCTCGAACAACGTCACCACCGGAGAGGTCGAATCCGCACTCGAAGCCGAGGGGTACGAACCGAGTGAGGTCCGTCCCGGCGTGACCCGGGACACCAGAGAGAACATGGTGTCGGTCATCAACGACAAACTGCGCGAATCGGCGCTGACAGGGGGTTCGGTGCAGCAAGTCAGCTCGCCGGGTGGTCGGAGCTTCATCAGCGTCACAGCCCCGGACAGGGGGCGCGAAGAGCTCATCGGCCTGCTCGAAGAGCGTGGTGTCGTCCGCGTGTACGCTGTCCACGACAATACTGAGAACGGCTCCTACGTCCGTGAGCAAGTCCTCTCACAGGGCGACTTCGCGGGTATCGGGGCAGCACAGCGAAGCGAAACGCAGGGAACGCACGTCCCGGTGACTGTCAAACAAAGCGTGGCCGAGCGCTACGCGAACGACATGGTCGAGGCCGGCTTCGGGAGCGGGTCGACCTGCCGCGACTCGGACTACGACCACGAGAACCTCCAGAACTCACAGGCAGACTGCCTGGTGACGACACTGAACGGCGAGCCGGTGTTCATCGGTGGTGTCGACCCGGGGCTGGGACAGTCCTATCGGAACGGTGAGTTCGCCAACAATCCGCAGTTCATCATGCAGACCAGCAATATGTCTGAAGCGACCGAGCTGGAACTCGCACTCAAGGCCGGTCGGCTACCGGCCCCGCTTGACTTTGACAGCGCCGAAAGTCAGACGCTTTCGTCTGCGCTCGCTCAGGAGTTCCAGCAGCGCTCCCTCCTGACGGGCATTCTCGCCGTCATCGCGGTGAGCCTGGTGGTGTATCTCCGGTACGGGCGTCCCGAGGTCGCCCTCCCGATGATCGTCACGGCGCTGTCGGAGGTGTTCATCCTCCTCGGATTCGTTGCCTTCGTCCAGTATCCGCTGAACCTCTCGCATCTGGCCGGGTTTATCGCAGTCATCGGGACGGGGGTGGACGACCTCATCATTATCGCCGACGAGATCCTCCAGCAGGGGAAAGTTGAAACGGGCCGCGTGTTCCAGAGCCGCTTCCGCAAGGCGTTCTGGGTCATCGGCGCGGCCGCGGCGACGACCATCGTCGCGATGAGTCCGCTGATGGTCCTCTCGCTTGGCGACCTCTCCGGGTTCGCCATCATCACCATCGTCGGCGTGCTGGTCGGCGTGCTCGTGACGCGCCCGGCCTACGGTGATATCCTCCGGAGTCTCGTGCTGGACGAAGACTGACACCGTCGGTCGCTTTCTCCCGAGTTCACGACGCTCAAAAGTCACTGAGCGTTGACTGTGATGCCGCCGCCAGTACGTCGTCACACGTCGACCACGACCGGCGGGCACACGCCGGCAATTCGCCGTGTCGGTCAACGTAGTCCGCTAGGAAGGTCCGCGTTGTCGGGTCACTGGGATAGCCTGACCCCACGTCGCCGTACTCCGCTGCCAGCTCTGCGACATGGGTGTCGCGGGCCACCTTCGCAATAATTGAGGCCGCACCGACTAGCGAGTCCGTCTCGTCGGCTCCATGTTCCGCGGTTACAGCCACGTCGGTGTCGACTGCGTCCGCGACCCGACGACCGAACCGCGCCGCGTCGGTGTCGCCGGCGTCGACCGTCCCTGACAGGCCGTCTCGGGCCACCGCGGATAGGGCCTCTGCCTGCCCTTCGACAGTCAGTGTGTTCATGTCCGTCTCGTCGGCATCGATGCGCTCGACAGATATTTCAGCAATACCAACGGCGTCTGCCGATTCGCGGATTTCCTTGGCCAGTCGCTCGCGTCGCTCCGGCCTGATGTCCTTCGAGTCGCCGACCCCGCCGGGCAGGGCCGCAGGGTCGACCCGGACGGCGGCGGCGAACATCGACCCCAGAACCGGCCCTTTCCCAGCCTCGTCAACGCCAAATCGCATGGCTGGCACGTCGATGCCGGTGTAAAAACAGGTTCCGGTTGGAAGCGGCCCAGTGCGCTACTCTTTGAGGAACTCGTCTGTCGCGAACGGTTCGTCCTCGCCCTGCACGTCGATTACGTCGAGCGCCGTCACCACGGCGTCGGTGTCGAGCAGGCCGGCTAGGCTCGGCTCCGTGCGGCCCTCATCGCTGGAGACGAGTTCTTTCACGTACAGGCCGCCTTCCCCGTGGATGCGGAGTTCGGCGTGGTGGTCGTCGGTCAGTTCGCCTTCGGCGTCGTACACTGCTCGCGTCCGTGTGATGTCGGCCCGTCGGTGGGTCACTCGCTGGGGCGTCTCCTGCTGGATGGTCGCTCCGTCCAGCTCCGTTAGTGCGTCCTGCAGGGCGTCGGCGTCGACCGCGTCGCCAAACTCCACGTCCATCCGGTAGGTCTTGGAGGCGTCCAGTTCCTTGACGCGCTCGACCATTTCGTGGGTCGCCAGGTGGAGGTCCGTCACTTCGACCTTCCCGTCGGCGAAATCGTTGATGTCGGCTTCGAGTTCGTCGGCGTCCACGTCGCGTTTGCGCGGTTCCATCACTTCGATGACGAACGGACGGCCCGAGTCGAGCATTCGCGCGTCGACGTCCTCGCGGCCGGCACCGTGGAACACGGCCTCCTCGCCGTCCATCGCTTCACGGACGACAGGCGCGGACAGTTGCTCGACGCTCTCGTCGTAGCGGTAGCCGCTGCCGTCACAGCCGTCACAGGGCTCGCCTTGCCACAGCCCCGTCCCATTGCAGTCGTTGCAGGGCCACTTCGTCTGGGGTATGTCGCGTTCGAGTTTGCGGTAGCGGCCGTAGACGAACGCCGAGTTGACGTGTGTCTCTACTTCGTCCGTCGCGAGGTCGAGCGTGAGCTGGACTGCTGGACGGCCAAACTCCACCTCCGCGCCGGTCAGGTCGCCGATTCGCTTGCCGACTTCGCGGTTGAGTTCGGTCTTCAGCGCCTCTCCGGCGTCGGGGTCCAGCCCCACGTCCTCCCGGAGCAGTTCGTCGTTTTCTTCGAGTAGAGGCGGCACTTTCGTCCCGACTTGGTAGGTGTCGAATTCGTAGCCGCGGACGGCGCTTGCGGCCTGCTCGGCCCACCAGTCAAAGCGGTCACACTCTCCTTCACAGACCCAGCAGTCCTCGCTCTCCTCAAATGGGTCGTCGTCTGCAAGCGCAAGCGTCACCCGAAGGGCGTGGCCCCGTTCGGCGTTGGCCAGCCCGAAGCTCCGGTCGGCGAAAAGCCGGCCGAGACAGGAATCACACAGCGGCCCGGTGGCAAGCGCCGAACGGGCGTCCTCAAGTATACTCATTGCCTGAGCCGACGCGTCGCCCCCGTAATTGCGTTTCGACCTCTCGGTCGTCTGGGCCGGGGAGGGCCCTGTGACCTTGCTTTCGCTTACTCACCGGTCACGCCGCCGTCATCTGTGGGTTTGCTCTTCGACTGCGCTTGGTCGAATAGCTCGCCCGGAATCTCCTCGGCCGAGATGGAGATGGACCGCTGGGGGAACGGGATATCGATGTTATCGGCCCGGAACCGTTTGTAAATCGCGCTGTTGAGTTCGTGGGTTGCACGAGCTGTCAGGGCCGGGTTGCTGACCCAGCACAGCAGTTCAAACTTCAGCGCTGAGTCGCCGAACTCTCGGAACCGGACCCGCGGGTTCGGGCGGTCCTGCACGAGGTCCTCGGCTTCGGCTAGTTCCAGCAGGATATTCTCGACTTTGTCGATGTCCGTCCCGTAGGCGACGCCGACAGGGACCCGAATCCGGCGCTTGCGTCGCGGCGTCGACTCGTTGACGATAGCAGCGCTATTGAGCTTCGAATTCGGAACTGTGACGAGAATGTCGTCGCGGGTGCGGATGACTGTCGAGCGGACAGAGATGTCCTCGACGCGGCCGCGTTCGCCGCTTTCGAGGACGACGAAGTCGCCGACTGCGTACGTCCCGTCGAGATACAACGATAGCGACCCGAAAAAGTTCGCCAGCGTGTCCCGGGCCGCTAGGCCGACAATGATGCCCATAATCCCCGCTGAGGCCAGCAGCGGCGTCACGTCGATGTCCCACAGAACCAACAGGAGCAGAACCCCGCCGCCCGAGATGAGCGCGCTCCAGACGTTCTGGAGGATGGGGACCATCTGGCGGTCGATGTACGCTGAATCTGTCGCGATGGCGGACGCCTGCCGGCCAATGCGAAGCAGCGTCACCATCCAGACGATGACGACCAACGAGAGCGTCCCGGCCTCAAGCGAGACGGCGATGGCCGGCCGAATATCGTAAATCTGCGCGCCGGCGTATGCGCCGCCGAGGCCGATCGAGATGTACGCAGCGGTGTGAATCCCACGGAACACGATGTCGTCGACGTCGCCCTCAATGTGTGGGGTGACCCGTCTGATCAGCCGGTCACCGAGGACACGGATGACCAGCGCGAGCGCGACCCCGCTGCCGACGAGTACCAGAAACCCCTGCCAGGCCGGCAGCCCCGACAGCAGGTCTACTACCCCACTTCCCAGTTGCATACCCCCGTTTGGACACCGGCGCTATATATACTGCCACGTCGACGGCCCGAACCGAACGGCCTTTGTCCCGCGGCGTCCGCTCCGTGGGTATGAACCCGATTCTCGTCGCTATTCTGCTGGGCCTGCTGCAAGGGATACTGGAGTGGATTCCGGTCTCCAGCGAGGGCGGTGTCGCCCTCGCGTCGACGGTGGTCACAGGCGTCTCACCCGCCGCTTCGACCCGCCTCGCACTCTTTCTCCACGCCGGGACGGCGGTTGCGGCCACGGCCTACTATCGCACCGAGGTCCGAACCATCCTCCATTCGATACGGCAACTCTCGCGTCGCCCGTTCGCCGACGAGACGGCGGACCTCTCGTTTATTGTCATCGCGACGGCGGCAACCGCTGTCACCGGCCTCCCCGCGTATATGGTCCTCGACGCGGCTGTTTCGGAGCTAGAGGGCGGGCTCTTTCTGGCGCTAGTCGGCGGCCTACTCGTCATCACTGGTCTCCTCCAGCGGTTCGCTGCGGCGCTGTCGCTGGGCGAGCGTGAGATTCCGGACGGGTTCGACGCTGTTCTAGTCGGGGTGTTGCAGGGGCTGGCCATCCTCCCCGGAGTCTCCCGGTCTGGGACGACGGTGAGTGCGCTGTTGCTCAGGGGCCACGAGGGTGAGTCGTCACTTCGACTCTCATTTCTACTGTCGATTCCGGCCGCGCTCGCTGCCAACGTCCTGGTTCTCGTTGACGATGGTGTCCCCGCAATCGACCCGCTGCCGGCCGTTGTCGCGCTCGTCGTGAGCGCCCTCGTCGGCTACCTCACCGTCGACGCGCTGGTCCGGCTGGTCCGGCAGGTCCCGTTCTGGGCGGTCTGTACGGTGTTCGGTGGGTTCGGGGTCGTCGGCGGCTTGCTTGTCGCGCTGTGAGAACGGTGCTGGTACTTATTTATTCTCCGGCGTCAAATCTGTAGTACCAGCGGCTATGAGTGGTGACGAACGCAAGCTAGTCGACACGTCGGGGGACTTCCAGTACGTCGTCCGCGACGGTGACACGGTGACCGACCCGAAGTGGCGCTCCTGTCGACTCATCGTCACCAACAAGCGACTCATTCTGGCGACAGACGGCTCGAAACAGCCGATCCCACACTCCAGTATTACCCTCCCGTCGAACCCTGACGATCTGATTCCCGACGGTGGGACCGGCGGCGCAACCGCGCTGGAGGTGGGCAACAACGTCCTCCTCGTCGA